>JAKSSI010000060.1 GCA_024403175.1 Clostridia bacterium | reverse complement strand
TAGTTCTTAAGGAACTTGATACCAAGATCTGCGTGTTCCTTTCTCTTCTTTCCTTCGAATGTGAATGGCTTTGTAACTACACCAACAGTAAGAGCGCCAGAAGACTTTGCAGTTCTTGCAATAATTGGAGCTGCACCTGTTCCTGTACCGCCGCCCATGCCGGCTGTAATAAATACCATATCTGAACCTTCAAGGTACTTTTCAATATTTTCAAGGCTTTCTTCTGCAGATTTCTGTCCTACTTCAGGATTTCCGCCTGCACCGAGGCCCTTTGTGAGCTTTTCACCTATCTGAATTGTTGTTTCAGCTTTTGAGTTCTTCAAAGCCTGCTTATCTGTGTTTACAGCAATAAAACTAATGCCCTGGAGATTTGCATCAATCATGCGGTTTACGGCATTGCAACCTGCACCGCCAATACCTACAACTTTAATGTTTGCAGGAGAATCTACTGGTTGTTCGAATTGTAACATTGGGGACATATTTTGGCCTCCTAATCCACTATAATATAATTACACTTAATATTATCACAATCAATATATAGTGTAAATAAAAAAAACGGGCAACTATATGCCCGTTTTTTGTGCTTTTTTTAATTATTTTAGTCTATCTTAGGGCTGAAAGAGAAATATCCGTCAGTTCCGACCCTAATTACACCCTTATTTATGCCCTTATTATACTGATCTGCCATAAGAGCTCTGATGTCTGAAAGGCTGTTTGAAATTTCACTTGGGGTGCCTTCGCAATAGTAATTATCGTTAACATAGGCACGTACGATAATCGTTGAAAAATAAACCCTCGAGAAGTACAAGTCTGTTTCAGCAACAGAATTTAAAAGAGCCAATGTATCGGTCAAAAGATATGACTGCTCAATAACAAGTGGCTTTCCAAGCTCCATAGTTATGATGTTCATACCTTCAAGAAGCGGCAGCTGAGGTTGCTTTTCGCTGACACTTAAAACCATGCCCTCTTTATCTATCAAAACATAGCCTTCTTCGCTTGGAATTGCAGCATATTCCACCCTTTCTGTAAGCTCAACTTTAATAGTACCTCTAGGCACCTTAGTAAGCTTTGCGACCCTAATATACGGGGTACTTAAAAGAGCATCTCTTGCAGGCTTAGTCTTCACCTCAAAGAAGAGATTTTTCCCAGTTTCAAGGCCAGACATTTCAATAATCTGAGCCTTTGTATAGAACTGATTTCCTGTTACTTCAATGTCTGTAACATAAAATAAAGAGCTCTGAAGCGCATAAATAATACCGGCAATTATTGCAACACAAACAATGAAGCGAAGGAAATAATGCTTTTTCTTTCTCTTCTTTTTGCCGCTTTTTTTGCCGCCATTTGTCTTTTCAGTTTTAACCGGAGCAGTTTCTTCAGCCACAAACTCTTCAGGATTTACTTCTTGCTGTTGTTCTTCCTGAATTCGTGCCTCAAGCTTTTGAAGATACTCTTCCGGAGAAAGTCTATCGTCGCTCATTTATTTTTTAATAATCAGATTCTCGTATATTATATCAGCCGCATCAATTGTAGCAAGAGATTTTGCTTTTTCACCCATAGCCTTTAAAGTCTCTTTATTTTCTATGAGTTTAAATATTTCGGATGCTAATTTTCCGTTTTCAGCAGCAATATCTTTTTCTTCAACCAAAACAGCGGCGCCCTTTTCTGCAACAGCCAATGCATTGTGATACTGATGGTTGTTTGTAACATTAGGACTTGGAACAAAAATTGCAGGCTTACCGCACGCCATTATTTCAGCCAAAGCAATGGCACCAGCTCTACTTACAACAACATCAGATGCTGTCATAAGTGTTGGCATATTGTTTGCATAGTCAATTACTCGTGCGCAGTCATAATTGCACTGATTTTTTACATTTTCGTAGTATCTTTTACCTGTTACAAAAAGAAGATTTATGTTAACACAATCTACCTTGCTCGCAAAGTCTACGATTTCCTCGTTAAGAACTTCTGCGCCTAAACTACCGCCTGTAGCCAAAATCACAATATCATTTTCATTAAAACCGAGCTCTTTTCTGCATTCTTCTCGGTCTAATTTGTCAAAATCAGCGCGAATTGGGTTGCCGGAATAGACTACTCTATCTGGATAGTGAAAGGCTTTCTCTGTTCCTTTAAAGCTTATAAACACCCTGTCTGCAAATCTAGAAACCATCTTATTAGTAAGTCCTGGGAGCGCATTTTGTTCGTGAATAATGCAAGGAATTTTAAGCTTATGGGCATGCAAAAGTACAATTCCCGTAACATAAGCACCCGTACCAATTACAACATCAGGCTTAAATTCTTTAATAATTTCCTCTGCTTCATGTCCACCATGAGCAATATTTTTAAGAGTTTTAAAGTTAGCAAGCAGATGCTTTCTGTTAAATCCACTAGCGTCTACACCCTTAATTTCGTATCCAGCAGCAGGTACAAGACGGTTTTCCATACCAGTTTTTGTACCTATAAAAAGGATTTCAGAAGATGGGTCTTTTTCTTTAATTTTATCGGCAATAGCAATGGCTGGATAAATATGTCCTCCTGTGCCGCCGCAACTTAAAATTACTCTCATAATGTTACCTTTGTCTGTTTTGAAATGTTATAGGCAATGCCCAGTTCTGCCATCAAAAGAATAGTAGCTGTACCACCAAGACTGATCAGTGGAAGTACTACACCTGTTGGCGGGAAACTTGCTGTTACAACCGCAATATTGATAATAACTTGGAGCGCAATATGAATTGCTACGCCGCTAGCAAGATACATACCAAACTTATCCTTAGCGTGCATAGAAATTGTAAACAGTCTCCAAATTAAAACGATAAAAGCAATAATTAAGGCACATACGCCAATAAATCCAAGTTCTTCGCCGATAATAGGAAGAATAAAGTCATTCATAGGTTCTGGCAAATAAAGAGCCTTTTGTACACTCTTTCCAAGGCCTATTCCGGTAACTCCGCCCGACCCAAAGGCCAGCAAGCTCTGAACCACCTGATAACCGCTGTTAAGAGAATCTGCAAAAGGATCCCAGAAACCAGTTATTCTATCAACCATATAGCCGCCTTTAAACATAATTAGCACTGTAGCACCTGCTATGATGGCGCCTATACCTACAAAGACCCAAATCCAGGATAAACCTGCAACAAACATCATCGCTGCACAAAGCAATAATACAATACCTGCTGTGGAAAGATTTGGCTGCTTAAAGATTAATGCAAATGCCGCACCAGCGATAATCAAACCAGGAAGTGCCGCCTTAAACTTATTCTTTGTAAGATTCATTTTATGAGAGTAAAACCATGCATAAAACAGTACAAAGCAGGTTTTAATAACCTCTCCTGGCATTACCGTGAAAAACTTAAAATTAAGCCATCTTGTAGCGTTATTAATCGTAATTCCTAAAGGTGTGAATATCAAAAATAGCAATACAAAGCCCACTACCACGGCCGGTATAGCAAATATCTTTAAAATATGATAATCAAGGAATGAGCATATCAAAAACGCTATCCACCCTGCTGCAACCCAAATAAGGTCGTTCTTAAGATAGTAGAGAGGGTCGTTATATTTGCTAAGTGCGGTGTAGTAACTGGCTGAAAATACCATAACAAGGCCGAACAAAGACAAGATAACTGTAATTACAATCATCCAGTAATCGCCTTCATGAAATTTACTGCTAAGCTTTTTCTTTCCCACTATAATTTCTTTACTAATGTCTTGAAGTCTTCGCCACGAACTTCGTAATTTGGATACATACCCCAGCTAGCGCACGCAGGGGAAAGAAGTACATAATCTCCTCTTTCTGACAGTCTGTGGGCCGCTGTAACGCATGCATCCATAGAACTGCACTTAACTATATTTTCGTCCTTAAAGCCGCATTCAAGGGCTGTTTTAGCTATCTTTTCGGCTGTCTGGCCAAGGAGAATAAGATATCTTACCTTTGTGCCAAATGCTTCAATAAATGGCTTAAAATCGAGACCCTTATCGTATCCGCCAGCAATAAGAATAATTGGTGCATTAATAGCTTCAATAGCTCTAATTGAAGCATCTGTATTTGTTCCCTTAGAGTCGTTAATAAACTTTACACCCTTAATTTCTCTAACAAATTCAAGTCTGTGTTCAACGCCCTTAAAGGCCTTTAAAACTTTTCCAATTGTTCTGCCCTTTACACCGCTAGCCATGCAAATAGCGCAAGCGCAAAGAACATTATCAACGTTATGGCCACCCATAAGCTGAAGTTCGGAAACATTAACAATTTCAGTTTCCTTACCACCAAGTCTTACAGTAATCATACCATCCTTAACATATGCCACATCTGAAAGGTTTGAGATAGCAATAGGCTCCTGCTTTCTTGTGAACATAATCTTTCTTGGTCTTTCAGCCAGTTTTGCAGCCTTAACCGTTTCTTCATCATCTCCGTTGTAAACAAAGATGTCGTTTTCTGTCTGGTTTTCAAAAACTCTTTCCTTGCATCTGTAGTATTCTTCAGCACTTCCGTGTCTATCCAAATGATCAGGAGCAAGATTTATAATTGCGCTGATATGAGCCTTGAAAGTCTTAATTGTTTCAAGCTGGTAGCTGGAGACTTCAGTAACCAAAACAGAATTGTCTGTAGTTTCCTTTGCAATTCCGCAAATTGGCGACCCAATATTTCCAACAGTAAAGCTTTCTTTATTTGCAGCTTTTAATATTTCACCAACCAAAGTGGTTGTAGTTGTCTTTCCGTTAGTACCAGTAATAGCAATAAAACTACCCTTGCAATTTTCATAAGCAAGTTCAATTTCGCCAACCAGTTCCTTACCAAGTTTTGCAACAGGATGGCTTGGCTTAATGCCCGGGCTTATAACAACTCTATCAAACTCTTCTTCTGGAGTAACTCCAAAGAAGCACTTAATGCCATTAGCCTTAATCCATGCAACGCTTTCAGCGTTTAATTCTTCTTCAGGCTTTCCGTCCCACGCGCTAAGTTCTGCGCTGCCAAGAAGCATTTCTAAAGCTGCCATACCGGACTTGCCGATTCCCATTACTAAAATCTTTTCCATAGTCTTATCCTAAAATTAATTCAATTACACAAGCTATAATTGTAATGCCACAGAACAGCATAACAACTCTTGTTTCCTTCATTCCGCCAAGCTCAAAGTGATGATGCAGCGGAGCCATTCTAAAGAATCTTCTTCCGTTCTGAGTCTTGAAAACATAAACCTGAATGATAACAGACAATGCTTCTAAAACATATACAATGCCTGCTATAGGAAGAACAAATTCAGACTTTGAAATAATAGCTATTGCACTAAGGCAACCGCCCAAAGCTAAAGAACCTGTATCTCCCATAAACACCTTTGCAGGGTGATGATTAAACACTAAAAATCCAAGGCAAGATCCGCAAACAACTGCAGCGCAGATAGTAGCTGCAGCGCTATTTCCTGTTGAAATACAAGCAAATGTAAATGCAACAATTGATGTAACAGATGCTGCCAATCCGTCTAAACCGTCTGTAAGGTTTACTGCATTTGTCATTGCAACAACTACAAATACGATAAACGGATAGTATAAAAGTCTAAAGTTAAGGCACAGATTAAGAATTGGAAAACTTACATAAGTGCCATAGTTAATTCCACTATAAATTGCCAAAGCAAGTGCTACAACGCACTGAAGGATTAACTTCTGAATTTCGGTAAGACCAAGATTTCTCTTTTTCATTACCTTAATGTAGTCGTCAAGAAAACCGATTGCAGAGTAAGCCACTGTAACAACAGCAATAACAACTATATCCATTAAGCCGCCAAACTTAGCGCCAAGACATGCAATAGCAGCTACAAAAGATCCGATTACAAAAGCTGCAATAATTGCTATGCCGCCCATTGTTGGAGTACCAGATTTTTTTTGATGTTCTTTTGGCCCCTCGTCTCTTATTGTCTGGCCAGCCTGCAGTCTCCTAAGCATAGGCAGAAGCATTGCTTCTAAAACTACGCATAAAACAAAGCCAATGACTATTGAAATAATAATTACCTTAAGTATAGGATTTGCAAAAACCGTTATAGTGTTCATTAGTTATACTTCTCTCTGATTGCAATGGCTACTTCGGACACCTTAGTTGAGTTGGATCCTTTCACAAGCACCGCATCGCCTTTCTTTAACGTTTGTAAAACTAATCCCTTTGCCTCTTCTAAAGTTTCGCAACCGATAAATATTCCCCTTCCGCCTGCAAAACCTTTCTTATACCATTCTCTCTTCGACCCAAAAGCAATGACAATGTCAATTCCGCTTTCGGCCGCTTTTTCGCCAACCTTCTGACCAATATCACCAAATTGATTATGCATCATGAAGCTCACTTCCAAGTTCGAGCATATTGCCAAGAACTAATAATCTTCTCTCGGCTTTTAAACCGACAATGGCTGCAATGCCTGCCTTTACGGAATCTGGGCTGGCATTGTAGCTATCGTCTATGAGGATAATATCAGCTATATTTTCAACTTTAAGTCTTTTATCTGTAGCAGTTACATCTTTTAAAGCTGCCGCAGCATCTTTTAAAGATATTCCGAATTCCATACCTGCAGCGCATGCAAGAGCCGCATCTATTGCATTGTGTTCGCCAATAAGAGGAAGCTGGAATTCTTCGTCGTTAATCTTAAAAGAAGAACCTTCGGCGCCCTTATTTTCAAGATCAGAAATTACTACATCCCTACCAACATTTACAATCTTATAATTGCTCTTATTTGTAGCTCTGCTTCTTATTTCTTCGTCAGTTTTAAGATAATCAGAACTTCCATTTACAACAAGTTTGCAATCGTCATTAAACTCATTAACAATTTCAAGCTTTGCGCTTGCAATATTGTCTCTGCTGCCAAGTCTTTCAAGATGTGAAATACCGACATTAGTAATAATCGCAAGCTCAGGCTTCACTCTGGCAACATAACTTGCTATCTGCCCCTTATCGTCCATACCCATTTCAAATACTATTGCTTCTGTTGTTTCATCTGCATCAAAGCAAGTAAGCGAAACGCCGAGGTCTGAATTATAGTTTTTTCTAGAAGAAATAGTTTTAAACGCAGCACCAAATACAGCTGTTGTCATCATCTTTGTTGTGGTCTTTCCAACGCTTCCTGTTACAGCAATTTTCTTTACATCAAACTGCTTAACGTAGTTGGCGCCCATATCGCAAAAACCCCTTACAGCGTCATCTACAAGAATAAAACTTGCACCGTCAAAAACTGCAGATTCCTTTGAGATAAGGAATACTCTTACACCCTTATCAAAGGCACACTGAATAAACTTGTGTCCGTCGTTCTTTTCTCCGATGATGCTAATGTACATGTCACCCGGCTTGCACTCTCTTGAATCGAGACACATACCGCTTACCATTTCATCTGGATTTCCTATTAACTTTCCGTTGCACAGTTTTGCAAGATCTGATGCACTGGTTGGTTTCATTAATTAACCTCTTCTGTTATTTCGTCGTTGTGTTCAATAAGTTCGTAATAAAGAATTACCTTAGAATCCTTTAATACTTCTTCGCCAGCCTTTGGGAACTGGTCTGTTACTATGATGTCGCCGGTCTGAACTTCAAGAGCCGGAGATAATTCGTAATTAAGATTTGCACCAGCAAGCATACCAATTGCATTTTCAAGGCCCTGCTCCATTAAATCTGTAACTGTAGTC
>JAKSSI010000006.1 GCA_024403175.1 Clostridia bacterium | reverse complement strand
CTGTATAAGCGCACGCTGCATAGCCTTTTCATGCGGGTCGGACGGAATATATACAGGCTTTAAAGTGCGTGGATCCACACCAGTGTAGTACATAACCGTAGAAAGCGTAGAAGGTGTTGGGTAGAAGTCTTGCACCTGCTCCGGCATGTAGCCCATATCTCTAACACTTTCGGCTAATGCGATAGCATCTTTTATCTCAGAGCCAGGATGCGACGAAATAAGATAAGGTACGGCATACTGCTCCATACCAAGCTTTTCGTTAACCTGATTAAACTTATCTATAAACGCCTGATAAACTTCATTTCTTGGCTTACCCATAAGGTCTAACACATGGTCGGAAACATGTTCAGGCGCCACTCTAAGCTGACCGCTAACATGATATTTTGAAAGCTCCCAAATAAAATCGTCTTTCTTATCTGCCATAAGATAATCAAAACGAATACCCGAGCGTACAAAAACTTTCTTAACACCCTTAATAGCCCTAAGTTTACGCAAAAGTTCTATGTAATCTGAATGATCCACCTTCATGCTTTTGCAAACTGTTGGGTAAAGGCACTGCTTATGCTGGCAAGCACCGTGTTCCATCTGCTTATCGCAAGCCGGGCGTCTAAAGTTAGCTGTAGGGCCACCAACATCGTGAATATATCCCTTAAAATCAGGATACTTTGTCATCTCTTCAGCCTCTTTTACCAAAGATTCGTGGCTTCTTGTCTGAACAATTCTGCCCTGATGGAAAGTGAGAGCGCAGAAACTGCACGCACCAAAACAACCACGGTTGCTTGTAAGAGAGAATTTAATTTCCTTAAGCGCTGGCACACCGCCATCCTTGTCGTAAGATGGATGCCAAGCATTCATATATGGAAGCTCATAGATGTCGTCCATTTCCATAGTTGTAAGTGGACGAGATGGCGGATTCTGAACCACATAACGGTTTTCGCCATACTTTTCAATTAAAGGCTTTGCCTGTGCAAAGTCTGTGTTTTTATACTGAATAGCAAAGCTCTTGGCGTATTCAATCTTATCCAAAAGCATGCTGTTATATTCAGGAAGATCTATGCCTTCGTAAACATTTTCTGTGCTTCTTGTCTTATAAACTGTGCCGGCAATGTAAGTAATATCAGACACTGCCATGCCGCTGTCTAAGGCGTCGGCCACTTCCACAATAGAAAGCTCGCCCATTCCGTATACAAGAAGATCTGCACCGGAATCCAATAGGATAGAACGCTTAAGCTTGCCGCTCCAATAGTCGTAATGAGCAAGCCTTCTTAAGCTGGCTTCAATGCCGCCTATAATTACAGGACTGTTTTTATACTGCTGCTTAATTAAGTTGCAATAAACAGTTGTAGGATAGTCAGGGCGCTTGCCGCGCTTTCCCCCCGGCGTATAGGCATCAGTAGATCTTGGCTTCTTGTTGGTAGTATAGTGGTTTACCATGGAATCCATATTTCCGCCGCTAACTAAAAATCCAAGGCGTGGCTCGCCAAAGGTTGTAATACTCTTTGAAACGTGCCAAGCCGGCTGAGATATAATAGCCACTTTGTAGCCTATTGATTCCAAAACTCGGCTAATAATAAAAAACAAAAGACGAATGGTCTACATAGGCATCCGCTATTACATACACAAAATCAGGCTGCTCCCAGCCCCTATCTTGCATTTCCTTTTTAGTTATAGGTAAAAACTGCTTCATTTAACCACTTTCCCACTAAAAAACGTTTACATTTTATTATATTTGGTTTGCAAGACAAGGGCAATTCTTTTAGAATAATTAATTAGTGGTTTTATTATTTGAAAATACAAAATAAGTACATGAGCGATTCAAAAATAATTAAAATTTCATGCGTTTATATTTCCTTTGCCCTTTTAGTAGCTTCTGTTTGCGCTGCTATTTATACAGGCGAAGGATTTTCCATACTTTCACATTTAGGAAAAATAGTACTCCTTCCATCCAAGTTGGTAACAGACTATTTCGAAGTAGGAAGTCTAGGCGCCGCATACCTTAATGCGTCTCTTTGCGGTTTTGCCGCAATTCTTCCTGTAATTATCTTAAAGGCAGAAGCCGGCGCGCCGGTTATGATGGGCTATTTTCTTGTAATTGCCCATGGTTTTTATGGAAAAAATATCTTAAATATCTGGCCTGTTGCAATAGGCACTGCTATCGGCCTTGTTATCAGAGGAAAAAAGCTGAAGAACAATCTTCATCTTTGCATGCTGGCTTCATGCTTTGCTCCACTTGTCAGCGAACTTCTTTTCAGATACGACATCGATGATTTCAATCTGGAAAATCCAAAGACTACTGTATTCAGTGTTTGCATCACCATTGTATTGAGCCTTGTTATAGGCATTATCTTCCCTATCGTTTTGGATTTTGCAAAAAAACTCCACCGCGGCTACAACCTTTACAATGCAGGCGTAGGCGGCGGAATAATAGGTGTAGTTATATATGTTTTTGCGTTTGTGTTAAGAGACAAGCATATGATTACCAACATCTCTCTGCACAACCCACTATACGAACAAGTTGGAAGATCGTATTTTGCATTTGTAAATGCAGTCGATATAGTAATCTTTTTAAGCGCCCTCTTGTTCGGATGGTACTTAAACAATAAAAGCTTCTACGGATACAAAATTCTTTTAGAGAATTCCACTGAAGAACTCAACGTAGACCGCTATGGCATGGTGCCTTGCCTTATAAACATCGGATTCTACGGATTCTTCATTCTTGCAGTTTACGATTTGTTTATTTTATGCGGTGGCCAAAATGGTGTAGGCTTTACAGGTCCAACTACAGGAGTAGTTTTCGCAGCGCTCACATTCTCTTGCCACGCACAGACACCAAGAAACACCTGGCCAATAGTATTGGGCTACATAGTTTACAGCATTATACATTTACTCTTAGCAGGTGAATGGAATTTAGCTACACAGAGTATGTTTAACTCTATGGCATTTGCCACAGGCCTTTGCCCTGTTGTTAAAAAACACAATGTGCTATGGGGCGTTGCCGGAGGCTTCGGCTGCGCAGCAATCTGCAAATATACCGCAAAACTGCACGGAGGCCTTATGATTTACAACGGCGGTTTCAACGCTGGAATTATAGCCATCATACTGTCAGCAGTGTTACTCATCGTTGAACGAAGCTCAAAGGATAAGTAAAAATTAAAAAGCAAGATAAAAGCAAGGAGCAAATTGGTCTCCTTGCTTTTTTATTTCTAAATCTTTTAGTCTGCAAAAAGTGGAGTGGAGAGATATCTATCGCCTGTATCTGGGAGAAGAACTACTATAGTCTTTCCTGCATTTTCAGGACGCTTTGCAAGCTGAATTGCAGCCCATGTTGCTGCACCTGCGGAAATACCAACGAGTACGCCTTCCTTACGGCCAATGAGCTTGCCTGTGGCAAATGCATCTTCGTTGGAGACGGTGACTATCTCATCGAGAACATCAGGAACGAAACCTGCACCGATACCCTGAATCTTGTGTGGGCCAGCAACACCTGTAGAAAGAACTGCAGATGTAGCAGGTTCTACAGCAACAACCTTTACGTTAGGATTCTTGGACTTAAGGAATTCACCTGTACCTGTAACTGTTCCGCCTGTACCTACGCCTGCAACAAAGATATCAACCTTTCCATCTGTATCTTCCCAGATTTCAGGACCTGTTGTTGCGAAATGAGCCTTTGGATTTGCAGGATTTACAAACTGTCCTGGGATGAAACTATTTTCAATTTCCTTTGCAAGTTCTTCAGCCTTTGCAATAGCACCCTTCATGCCCTTTGTGCCTTCTGTGAGAACGATTTCTGCACCGTAAGCCTTGATGAGCTGTCTACGTTCAACGCTCATTGTTTCAGGCATTGTAAGGATAAGCTTGTATCCTCTTGCAGCTGCAACAGATGCAAGACCAATACCTGTATTACCAGATGTAGGTTCGATAATTGTAGCGCCTGGCTTTAATGCGCCGCTTGCTTCTGCATCATCGATAATAGCCTTTGCAATTCTATCCTTAACACTTCCAGCTGGGTTGAAATATTCAAGCTTAGCAAGAACTGTTGCCTTAAGATCGTTTTCCTTTTCAATATGTGTGAGTTCGAGTAATGGGGTCTTTCCGATTAACTGATCTGCTGATTTATAAATGTTAGCCATGATTTAAACTTCCTTTCTATACTGCTGCGAATGCCTGTTCTAAATCTCCGATAATATCGTCGATATGTTCTGTACCGATGGAGAGACGAATTGTGCTACGGCTAATGCCTACATCTGCAAGTTCTTCATCTGTAAGCTGAGAGTGAGTTGTTGTAGCCGGGTGAATAACCAAAGATTTTACGTCTGCAACGTTTGCAAGGAGAGAAAAAATCTTAAGACTATCAATAAACTTGAATGCTTCTTCCTGGCCGCCCTTAATCTCAAATGTAAAGATGGATGCGCCGCCGTTTGGGAAGTACTTTTCATAAAGTGCATGATCTGGATGATCAGGAAGGCTTGGGTGGTTAACCTTTGCAACCTTAGGATGCTTTACAAGATAATCAACAACCTTCTTTGCATTTTCAGCATGTCTTTCAAGACGTAAGCTGAGAGTTTCTGTTCCCTGAAGGAGAAGGAATGCTGCGAATGGAGAGATGCAAGCGCCCTCATCACGGAGGAGAATGGCTCTAATATATGTAACGAATGCTGCAGGACCTGCTGCATCAGTGAACTTTACGCCGTGATAGCTTGGGTTTGGTTCGGAGATCCAAGGATACTTTCCGCTTGCAGCCCAATCGAACTTACCGCTGTCAACGATTACACCACCAAGTGTAGTTCCGTGTCCGCCGATAAACTTTGTAGCAGAGTGAACAACTACATCTGCACCGTGTTCGATAGGACGGATAAGATATGGTGTACCAAATGTGTTGTCGATTATGAGTGGAAGTCCGTGCTTGTGAGCGATTTCTGCAATGGCATCGATATCTGGAATATCAGAGTTTGGATTACCAAGTGTTTCGATATAGATTGCCTTTGTGTTTTCCTGAATTGCGCCTTCAACTTCGGCAAGATTATGAGCATCTACGAATGTTGCGGAAATTCCGTAAAGTGGAAGTGTATGAGCTAAAAGATTAGATGTTCCACCGTAGATAGTCTTCTGTGCAACGATGTGTTCGCCCTGCTTTGCAAGAGCCTGAATTGTATAAGTAATTGCCGCTGCACCAGAAGCTACTGCTAAACCTGCAACGCCGCCTTCAAGAGCTGCAATTCTCTGTTCGAAGACGCCCTGTGTGCTGTTTGTAAGACGACCATAGATGTTTCCTGCATCTGCTAAACCAAAACGATCTGCTGCGTGCTGGCTGTTTCTAAATACATAAGAAGTTGTAGCGTAAATTGGTACTGCTCTTGCATCGGATGCTGGATCTGGCTGTTCCTGACCTACGTGAAGCTGAAGTGTTTCAAATTTATAGTTAGACATTTTATTTCTCCTTTATACTAATTATTATTTTGCGAAATATATTTTTAAATAATATATCTCCTATTCGCCTACCGTGTCAATAGGTAATTGCAAAAAAAAATTAATAGCCCTATAAAAATATATGGGCTACTAATAATATTACAAGGAATACAATATTCATAAATGTAAAGTTAATCATGTAAGTGCCTTTATTTGCATCTGCTTCTGCAGAATACAGTTTAAAGGATATAAGGCTTGCCATTGACGCAATCAATGTTCCAAGACCACCAAAGTTTACACCAAGTATAAGCTCCTTAAGATTAGATGAAAATCCGGAGAGAAGCAGTGCCGCAGGCACATTTGAAATAACCTGGCTGCAAACAACACCTGCAATCATTTCTCTTCCAGCCACAAGACTATTTAAAGCAGTCTTTACAGCCTCAATTCGGCCCATATTGCCGGTAAATATAAAGAATCCGATAAATGTTAAAAGCAGTGCATAATCAACCTTTAAAAGCGAGTTTCTGCTTATAAAGAATGTTACTGCTAAAACTGCTATCACCAATGTTTTGTAGTCAACTATTCTTAATACTACGCAAATTGCAATTAAGAACAATATTCCAAACACTTCGATTGTAAGCTTATTTTCAATCTTAGACTCTTCGCTTTCAGCCATCTCCACATCATCTTTTGCTGCGTTAATCAATATGCAGAAGATAAAGAGGAATACAAATACTATTGCAGTATATGGTCCAACAATGGCAGCAAATTCTCCAAAGCTTAAACCTGATAAACCGTACAGATAAAGGTTCTGAGGATTACCCATTGGGGTCATCATACTGCCAAGATTTGCAGCAATAGTCTGAAGCACTATAACCGGAATCATAAGTCTTGTAAGACCGCAGCCTCTTAAAATCATAATTGCAAGAGGCACAAAGGTAATCAGTGCTACATCGTTTGTAATAAGCATACTAAAGAAAAAGCACAGCATTACCAAAACAACAACCAGCTGCCATACTTTTTTTGTTTGGGAAACAAGCTTTTGCCCTACCAAAGCGAACAGTCCGTTTTCTTTGAATATCTGCATTATCATCATAAGACTCCAGAGTATTCCAAGAGATCTAAAGTCTATGTAATCTAAATACTCAGCTGAAGGGTGAACAATAAAAGCCGATATAATAGCAAGTACCCACGCTATGGTGAGTACTGCATCTTTTTTTATGAATTTAATAACTTTTGAAAGCATGAATTAAAACTCGATTCCTTTTCTTGCAATTATACCGTCATCGATAGGATGCTTAATCTTTTTCATTTCGGTAACATAGTCTGCAAGTTCAACCAATCTTTCAGATGGTTTTCTTCCTGTTAAAACAACCTCTAAATTATCAGGCTTTCTTCTAAGGAAGTCAACAACCAAATCCTCAGGAATTGTTCCGTGGTTACAAGAAGATACCGCCTCGTCTAAAATAAGCAAATCATAGTCCTTTGCCATTTCAAGAACTTCTTCTAAAAGTTTTGTATAGGCTATTCTTGCTTCTTCTTTTTCTTCGTCGTTCATACGAATATAAAGGCCAAAATATTTTTCGTTTACATGAACAGTAATGCCTGGAATTGATTTTAAAACCGCAATTTCCGATGACGACCCATTCTTAAAAAACTGAGTAAACAAAACCTTTTTACCAGAACCTGCTGCTCTTACTGAAAGACCAACAGATGCCGTTGTTTTTCCTTTTCCATCTCCACAGTAAATATGGATTAAACCGGACATGTTTATACCTCTCTATTAAGAATCTTATAGAATAAATCCATATCAAGCCCACTTCTTACGGCATCGGCAAGTAAATCGTACTGCTTTTCCTTGTATTCCATTGGGTCGTAAGAATTAAGCGTGCCAAAATCTATGCCACGCTTTTCGCAGATAGTTTTGATAATTGTATCTGCAACCCCAGTTGCATCGAAAATTCCATGAACATAGCTTCCGTAAACATTGCCACAGCCAAGAACTACGCCGTTGTTTCCGCTTCTGCCCATATGAATTTCATAACCTTCATAAGCTACACCATTAAGGACAGAAAGAGTTCCTTCAATTCCGCTGAATACACCGCTGGTCTGAGTCTGAACCTTTTCTGGTTCGAATACTGTTTCCATATCAAGAAGGCCAAGACCTGCAATTTCTGTAACACCAGCAGCTTCTACTTGGTCTGGGTCGGAAACCTTTTTGCCGAGCATCTGGTATCCACCGCATACACCAAATACTAAAGTACCAGCTGCGGCAGCCTTAGTAATAGCAGCTTCAAGGCCGCACTGTCTAAGCCACATAAGATCTGCAATAGTACTCTTTGTACCTGGAAGAAGTATCATATCTGGCTGATATAAATCAGCTACAGAATCAACATATCTTAAAGATACATTTTCAAATCTTTCAAATGGAGAGAAGTCTGTAAAGTTAGAAATTCTAGGAAGTCTAATTACAGCAATGTCTATAAGCTTTCTCTCTTTATCGTTAAAACGTTCAGACAAACTGTCTTCATCGTCTACATCTACATAAGTGTAAGGAATAACGCCTGCTACTGGCACCTTACAAAGATCTTCTAAAATCTTAAG
Source organism: Clostridia bacterium (assembly GCA_024403175.1). Next base: position 6,431 of record JAKSSI010000006.1, on the reverse strand, counting down.
ACCAGGTTCGAGAATTGCTTTGTCTCCACGGAACTTGTTTACAATAGTTCCTTTAATTCTTGCCTGTTCATCTGGCTCAAGAAGTGCAATTGTGCCGTAAAGCTGTGCAAATACGCCACCTCTGTCGATATCGCCTACAAGAAGAACCGGTGCATCTACAAGCTTGGCAAAGCCCATATTTACAATGTCTTCGTCTTTAAGATTAATTTCTGCAGGGCTTCCTGCGCCTTCAATAACGATTACATCGTATTCTTCTGCAAGGCTGTTATAAGCTTCCATAACATCTGGAATAAACTCAGTTTTTCTCTTGTAGTATTCCATAGCCTTCATATTGCCCTTAACCTGGCCGTTTACAATTACCTGGCTACCAACATCAGTTGTAGGTTTAAGAAGAATAGGATTCATTCTAACGTCTGGTGCAATTCCTGCAGCTTCTGCCTGAACCACCTGAGCTCTTCCCATTTCTCCGCCATCCTTTGTAATGAAGGAATTTAGGGCCATATTCTGGCTCTTAAATGGAGCCACCTTATATCCGTCTTGCTTTAAGATTCTGCAAATGCCTGCAGCAAGAAGACTCTTACCTGCGTTTGACATTGTGCCCTGAATCATAATATTCTTTGCCATGGTTATTTTCCTCCGACCGCCTTACGCATCGCTTCAAGTAAAGCTTCGTTTTGATGTCTTAAACGAACTGCCACTCTATACCAACCATCTGACAGTCCATAATAGTTACTGCAATTTCTAATTGCTATGTTAACTTCCTTAAGTTTTGCCTGCAGTGTTTCAGGCCCCTTAAAGAAAATGTAATTTGCTTCTCCGGGGCAAACCCAAAAGCCTAAATCGGAAAGGCCCTTTGCAAGAATTGGTCTTTCTTCTTTTACTACTTCAACAGTCTTTGCAAGGAATTCTTTTTCCTTTAATGCGGCAACACCTGCTGCCTGCGCCAAAAGTGAAATGTTCCAAGGCTGAGATGCTTCTGCCATTTTAGACAATGTATTTGCATCTGCACAAAGACAATAGCCAAGTCTTACACCCGCCATACCAAAGCTCTTTGTGAAAGCCTTAAGTATGAAAAGATTTGGGTTGTTTGCAAGTTCGGCCGAGATGCTCTGACTACTTCCTGTTAAATCCATAAAGCATTCATCAAGGAAGAACAAAACATCGTTGTCTTTGCAGTAAGAAAGAATTCTCTTAAGCATATCCTGAGGTATCAGCTGACCTGTAGGATTATTTGGGTTGCAAAGAACTATAACCTCTGGCTTAACTTCTTTAACAAAATCAAAGAAGCCTTCATCAAGCATAAAATTATTTTCTTGCTTTAATGTATATCTTTTAATTCTTGTACCAACCTTTTCCATACCTAAAGAGTATTCAGAAAAAGTAGGAGCAAGCTCAACTGCGCACTTTGGTTTTGTTGCTTCAAAATATGAATAGATGAGTTCTGCTGCACCATTTCCGCAAAGAATGTATTCTTCTGGAACGTTTTCATATTCAGCAATTGCAGCAATAAGCTTTCTGCAATATGGATCTGGATACTGATGCACATCTGGCATTGCTGCTGTCATTGCATCTATAACGCCCTGCGGTGTACCGTAAGGGCTAGTGTTAGCAGAGTAATCTAAAATTATTTTGTTTTCGTATACATCCCCACCATGAGGATTCTTTGTTTTATAAAGCATGTAACTTCCTTTATAAAGCTATCATAATTAGTAATTTAATTGCACAACACACAACTAATGAAACAATAGCTGTAGCGTACAAGAGATTGCAAGTTGTTGGAATGTCTTTATGTTCTATTGGTCTTAATTCGTCACCTATATACTTCTTTTTATGAAGAACTCCATGGTAATATGCATCACCTGCAAGTCTTAATCCAAGAAGCCCTGCGCAAACCGATTCAGTCTGTGCAGAATTTGGACTTGCATGATTATATCTATCTCTCTTAAATATCTTCCAACCATTCTTTACGTTAAGGCCAAGAATTGCTCCGCCTGCAAGCATAAAGAAAGCTGAAATTCTTGATGGAAGATAATTAAAAACATCGTCTAACTTTGCAGGAACGAGTCCAACATTTTTGTAAGGCATTTCTACGTAACCAAGCATGGAATCCATAGTATTTACAGCCTTATACAAAAAGCCTAATGGAGCACCGCCTATTGCCATAAAAATCATTGGAGCAACTATTCCGTCGGAACTATTTTCAGCCACAGTTTCTACAGCAGCTCTAGTAACAGCGGCATCATCTAACTCTGCAGTATCTCTACCAACTATCATAGAAACAGCATATCTAGAAGCATTTATGTCGCCAGATTCAAGTGCATCATAAACCTTCATAGTTTCGTCCTTTAAAGATTTTGTTGCAAGTATCATCCAGCACATAATGCTTTCAGCCACAAGACAAAGCCATGGACTAATCTTGTAGCATATCCACAGAATGGCAGATGGCACGGCTGTGCTGATAACAACTACTGTAATCCAGATTGCAGCTCCAGCAAAGTTCTCTCCTCGAACTGTTTTAGGAAAGATTTTTCTATAAAATTTTTCACTTACTGATATTAATTTTCCTATATGGATTATAGGATGTGGAACACTGCGTGGGTCACCAAGAATGAGATCCAGCACAAAACCTATCAGCAGTGCATATAACGATATTTTCACTACTTGCCTCCGGCCTGCATAGTAAAGATATTGATTGGATTAATAGCAGTCATAAGATGATAAGGGCCTGCTTTTCTATCTCTAGACACCTGCATACTTACAACTTCTGTCTCTTTAAAGTTAAATTCCTTAAGGCAATTTGTAAGTTCTGCTGTTGTTTCAAGAGCAATAGCTGTTGCAACAATTCTAGCATTAGGATTTTTAGAAAGAATTAAGCTGATAATTTCTTTCATATTTCCTGCGCTGCCGCCGATAAATACGTGGCTTGGTGCAGGAAGATCTTCGCAAGCCTGTGGAGCAAGACCACTAACAATAGTCATGTTGTTTGCTCTAAGCTTTGCTTTATTTTCGTGAAGAAGCTCTACAGCATCTTCATTACGTTCGATTGCATAAACTTCGCCTTCGCTTGCCTGAAGAGCCATTTCAATAGAAACAGATCCGCTGCCTGCGCCTATATCCCAGCATACAGAATTTTTCTTAAGCTGAAGTTTTGAAAGACAAACAGATCTTACTTCGCTCTTTGTCATTGGCACAACTTTTCCTGCTTCTTCTTTTCTTTGGAAAACTTCATCAGGAAGTCCGTGAGTAACGATAGCGTCAGGGTTGTCGTTTTCAATGAAAGCTACGCACAGCGGTGAGTATTCACCGGACGCGAGTTCTGAAGCTAATCCTGTAGTAATTCTTTCATCAGGATAGCTAAGTCTTTCGCCTATGCTTACTCTAGCGTTTCCAAGTCCGGCAGCAGTAAGCTTTTCGCACATTTCATTAATGCCGCGCTGACCACCAATAAGAGAGAACACCTTTGCATTTGCTTTAACAACAGGAACTATATCTGTGTCTCTTCCGTGAAGACTTGTAAGCTTTACATCGTCATAGTTAATTCCAAGTCTTGCACTTAAATAAGATAAAGAGCTAAGACCAGGAAGTACCTTTACCTTGCAATCAGAAAGTAAAGGAAGAAGTTTCTTTGTTCCACTGAAGAAGCCTGTATCGCCAGACATTACGACAGTGAATTTTCTATATTCTTTGTGATTATGAATTGCATCTGAAATTGCATTCGGAGCAATTGCATCAAATACTGGTTTGCCAGAAAATGCTTCAAGCATTCTCTTTGCTCCGATAAGAGCATCGGCGTCTGCAATTGCAGCTTTAACTTCTTCTGTCATAGCTGCATCGCTTCCAGGGCCAAGACCAACAACACTTACCTCTAATGTTTTTGTAAGGCTGTATTTTTCGCAAAGCATATCAATAGCTTCGCTAAGGCTAAGGCCAGTTTCTTCCATAGGGCGACCAATCACAACAAGCTTTGCGCCCATAGCTTTTGCAGCAGCTGCCTTTTCAGCAAAACCACCAGTGCTACCACCATCTTTTGTAACAAGATATGCAGCGTTTATAAACTTAAGCATTGCAAGATTCATATCGTAAGAGAACGGGCCTTGCATAGCTATAATATGACTTGGTTTAAGTCCTGCCTTTTCGCATTCAACAAGAGAAGCATCCATAGGAAGTACTCTTGCATAAGCTCTTTCAGTAAAGTCCTTAAGTTCTATATACTTCATAAGTTCTTTACTTCCAGTTGTAAGAAGAATATTTCCTTCAGTTGTATTTAAGAATTCCACTGCAGAAGCAATGTCTGCTACGTATACATCTTCATTTGCAATTTCAGATGCACTGCGCAGTACTCTCTGATATACGGTATCAGTTTCATCGCAAGCCTTCTTAATATTTTTAGTTACGATATCGGCATAAGGATGTGTAGCATCTAAAACCATATCGTACTTTTCTGTATTGAAAAGATTTACCATCTCTTCTTCATTAAGACGCTTTGCTGAAACTGTTAAGTTATCTGCAGCACTAAGCAGTGTTTCACCATATTCAGTTGCAACACAGGCTGTAACATTAACACTTGTTCCACTTAAAAAGTTTACAAGTTCGTGTCCTTCTTTTGTTCCTGCGAAAATGCAGATTTTACTCATGTCTATATCCTCTCGGAGTAACCATTTCGTCTCCGATCATCTTTGTCATTGCGTTTCCGATACATACTGTGCAGAACATATCAACATCTGCGGTCTTAAGACCTTCAAGAGTTGTGAAAGTTCTGCTTTCGCCTTCTCTTCCAATGTTTCTTACAAAGCCGCACTGTCTATCTGATGGAAGATGTCTTAAAAGAATATCTACAGCCTTGCTAAGATGTTCTGGTCTTCCGTGGCTCTGAGGATTGTAAAGAACGATAGAAAGATCTGCCTTTGCAGCAGCATCAAGTCTTGCTTCAATCTTATCCCATGGTGTAAGTCTATCAGAAAGGCTGATTACAGCAAAGTCGTGTGTAAGTGGTGCACCAAGAACTGCTGCGCCACTGCAAGCTGCTGTAAGTCCAGGAATAACTTCTACTTCAGGATCCTTTTCTTCTCCTCTAAGTTCATAGATAAGAGCTGCCATTCCGTAGATACCGCTGTCTCCAGAGCAAACCATTGCAACTTTCTTTCCTGTCTTTGCAATGTCGATAGCCATCTGACAACGAACAGTTTCCTTTGTCATTGGAGTTGTATCGTACTGCTTGTCTGGATATCTATCTTTAACAAGATCTACATAAACGTGATATCCAATAATAACATCGCATGCAGCAAGAGCTCTGTCTGCGCGAACAGTCATGTTATCGTAATTTCCAGGGCCAATACCCACTACATATACTTTACCCAAAGTGTACCTCACTTCTTTCTGTTGCTATAGCAACTGTTACGCCGTTTAAGGCTGTTTTCTTAACCAGTAATTTTTCTGCTCCCATCATTGCCGATCTCTCGCAGACACAATCTACGCCGGCAACATTCTTAACACGTTCTGAGAATGAGAACTCACCTTTTAAAGTAAGTAATTCTTCTGATGTGTAGAAAGTAACAGGAAGCCCATTATCTTTGCAGTACTCTAGAAGTCCTGCTTCATTTGCTTTTAAATCCACCGAGGCTGCGCACTTAATTGCGCGCTTATCAATATTGTATTCCTTAAGAACCATTTCCACAGCCTCTTCAATAGCCGCCTTTGGAGTATCTCTTCTGCAACCCAAACCTAAATGCAAGCACTTAGGAACAAGTCTTAAAGTTTTCTCAAATGGTTCTTTCTTGCTCCATCCAATATAGATGCCAAGAGGACCTTCTGTTTTATCTACAGTTCCATTTGGAAGTGAACCTTTAATCTCCAATTCTGAACACAAAGGAACATCACCTTCCAAAATTGCAGCTGATACATTCTTTGCATAAAGCATACTGCTTATAGCAAAGCCATTTCTACTAGCCCATGCATCAACAGAAAACTTTCCGTTAATGTCTGTTGCAGTTGTAACAACTGGTGTTGCACCAATGCAGCCTGCAATGTAATTTGTAAGCACATTAGCACCACCTATGTGTCCTGCTAGAAGTGAAATGGCAAAGGTGCCAAGTTCATCTACGCAGACAACTGCGGGGTCGGTCTTTTTGTCTTTTACATGCGGTGCAATTTCTCTTACCGCAATTCCTGTAGCTCCGACAAATATCAGTGCATCGTTTTCATTAAAGAGCTTTCCGTAAAAATCTTTTGCAGGCTTTTCAATTACTTCAAAACCTTCTGCTTCGATTCTTTCTGGTGCAAACGCTTTAACTTCTGCATCTAAATTATTTATTATGTTTTTTGCAGTGCCGCAGCCTGTTCGGCTATAGGCAAAGACTGCTATTTTCATTACTTTGTAGCCTCACGGAATTCTGTTGTGAATGTTGGATCATAGAGAAGAGATCTCATGTACT
>JAKSSI010000059.1 GCA_024403175.1 Clostridia bacterium | reverse complement strand
AGAAATTACGCTTACGTCTTATAAAATGATATTCTTCTGATTGCCTTCCATCCAAGACTTAAGGTTGTCGAAAACGATTTCAGCTCTAAGTGTCATGGATTCCTTTGTAGCAAAGGCAACATGTGGTGTAAGAAGTGTGTTCTTTGCTGTGAGAAGAATGTCATCGCCAAGTGGTGGTTCCTTATCAAATACATCGATACCTGCTGCAGCAATTACGCCATTGTTAAGAGCATCAGCAAGATCTGCAGAAACTACTACAGGGCCTCTAGCAACGTTAATAAGAATTGCTGTCTTCTTCATGAGAGCAAGCTTTTCCTTATTAATCATGCCGATTGTAGAAGCATTCTGTGGGCAGTGAAGAACAACGATATCAGCCTTTGTAAGAAGTTCATCAAGGCCCATCTGTTCTACATAGCTTGGAGCATCAGCATGAACGCTTCTGCTGTGAGCAATTACATTTGCACCGAAAGCGTGGAAAAGTTCAGCTGTGCGTGTACCAATCTTACCAAGACCTACAATACCTACTGTCTTGCCCTTGATTTCCCATCCAACAAGTCCATCCTTACCAGCGTGGTCGCGACATCTTGCTTCAACTTCGCGAAGGTTTCTTCCGATGGAAAGAACCATACCGAATACAAGTTCAGATACAGCTTCGTTGGAATATCCAGAAGCATTACTTACCTTAATACCCTTTTCCTTAGCTACGTCTAAACCTACATGGTCTACACCTGTGAAAGCTACGTCAATGTACTTAAGATTGTCGCAAGCCGCAATTACATCGCCAGGCATTGGCATATTTGCAATAATCATTGCATCTGCATCCTTAGCCTGAGCTACAAGCTTTTCTTTATCAAGAGTCTTTTCATAGTCAACAAATTCAACGCCCTGAGCTTCAAATGGAGCCTTGCGTGCAGCAAGTTCTTCCTTGGAGATACCCAGAGATTCCATAATTACAACTTTCATAGTTATTCCTCCTATCAACAACTATATATTATACAGCGAATTATCGCTTCAATTACGTAAATTAGTGAATTGCAAGTAATGCAAGAATTAAGCAGTGTACTGGATAGAATGCATAGTTAAAGTACTTAAACCAAGTTGCATGATAACCCTGCTTACCTCTGTAAAGCCAAATTGGAATAAGAGCAAGAAGTGCAAGTGCCTGCTGAATAAGTTCAAACTTAAATCCAAATAATGTAACGTTGTAATAGAATCCGCCAAGGATTTCTACGTTGATGTAGTAAAGGCATACAAACTGACCTATTAAGCAAACTATAGTCCAAATCTGCTTCTTGTACTTGTTATCCTTAAGGATTCTAGAAACAATATTCTTTTCATGATCTCTATCGAAAATATAGAAAATAAATACTGTTAAAATACCGCAGCCATAGTAATCAACAAACAGTACATAACCAAGAATTAAGCCAGCAATGCATACAAGAACAGTTACTAAAATAGTAAGCCAAAGCTTATCTTTGCTCTTAGCCTTTTCCATTAATGTCATACCGCCAATTGCAATCAAGAATGTCCACATAACATTCTGATGCATTGGATAGAACAGTTGATTTCCATACATAAGGTTAAATGGAATCTCAGAAACAATCGCAAATATTAAAAGTCTAAGTGCATATTTCTTGAGATTCTTTGTACGCTTAAAACCTTCTGCAAGCATAAATGCAAAGATTGGGAATGCGATTCTTCCCACGCATGTCATCCAATCATAAGCAAGTATTGTAGCCCACATATGGTCTAAAAGCATAAAAAACATTGCCATAATGTGAAGTGATGCGGATGTAGTTTCTAGTCTAAATTTTTTCATTTGATACTATCCTTTTATTTTGAAGACGTAGCTCCTTTTAATAATCCTAATTCTTCATAGGTTAATTCTCTGTATTGGCCTGGCTGAAGATCCTTATCCAATTCCAGTGGTCCAAAGTTTGACCTATGTAATTTGAGTACCGGCTTACCTACAGCTTCAAACATTCTCTTTACCTGATGGAATCTGCCTTCCGTTATAGTAAGAGCTACGCTCTGAGGGTTATTTTCATCATTTAGAGCAACTTTAGCAGGTAGCGTGTTCTTTTCATCACCGATATCCATGCCCTCTTCCAAAAGCTTAATATCAGCCTCTGTAAGCGTGCCATCAATTAAAACTTGATAAGTCTTAGGCACATGATATCTTGGAGAAAGCAATCGATGGTTTAACTCGCCATCGTTAGTAATTATCAGTATGCCTGTTGTATCCTTATCTAAGCGACCCACAGCAGATAAATCTGTTCGCTTATCTTCGATACAATCAAACACAGTTTGATAACGCTTATCGTCGTTTGCTGTGATAACACCGGCGGGTTTATTAAGCATGTAGTACACAAAGCTTCGAGTATCTACCTTTACACCCTTGAATGTAACTTCATCTTTTTCCGGGTCGATCTTATCATCGTTTGAACGACATACTTGTCCATTTATAAAAATTTCATGTCTTTTAACCGCTATCTTACATTCAGTGCGGCTCAAAAGACCCAAGCTTGAAAAAAGCTTGTCTATTCGCATCGATTTTGCCATTATTCAGTCTTTGGAGTTTCCTCTTCTGCAGGGGTAGCTTCAGCATAGGTTTCAGTTTCATTTAAATCTTCTGCATCCTTTGCTTCTTCATTTATATCGAATGGAACTTCAATAATATTACCTGCAGGCTTTTTCTTTCTCCTTTTTACAAAATACTCAATACCAACAGCAGCAAGAACAAATACCAAAAAGGCTCCTATTTTTATAAAAAGTCTTGTAAGCATTGTGCCACCTCCATTCATATTAGTATACCATATTAGACAAAATAAATATTTAGTTTTAAAACGAATAGTATTATAATAATTAAATATTTATAAGGAAGGGAAAAATACAATGAATGTAATAGATATCATTGATGGTGGATATGGGATCATAAACTTCTTAAATGAAGACAAGCCTGCAATTATTGACACTGGTTTTGCATTTACAGGCCCTACCATTGAAAAACAAGTTAAAGAAATACTCGGCGATAAGCCTCTCGAATACATTCTTCTTACTCACTCTCATTACGACCACGTAGGCTCCGTTTCTTATTTAAGAAAAGCCTTCCCTGGCGTTAAAGTCTTAGCATCTGCAAAGACTGCAAAAGTATTTACAAGCGAAGGCGCAAAGGCTTTCATGAGAAAGATGGAAGAAGATGCAAGCCGCTATTTTAAAGGATTTGAAACTACTGAATACGACACATCCGGATTCTATGTAGATCAAATAATTGGCGAAGGCGATATTATAGATCTTGGCAGCTCTAAGCTTGAAGTTTTAGAAACAAAAGGACACACAGACTGCGCAATTTCCTTCTACAACAAAGAAGATTCAATCTTATTTGCTAGCGAATCTACAGGCGTGCTTTTCAATAGCCAGTTCCCTATCAGCCTAGAACTTTGCAAGAGCTACAAAGATGCAGTTGCATCAATTAAAAAGTGCAGAAAGCTTTTCTGCAAGACTGTATACTTACCTCACTTCGGTAAGCTTACTAGACTTGCTCCTGAAGAATACTTTGCCGCAGCTCTTGCGCAGACAGTATTTTGTAAAGATGTTGTTTACGAAGCCTACAAAGAAGGTCTTTCCGACGAAGAAGTATTCAAGCGCTATGTTGAAGAAACTTACGACGTTATGATTGAAAACAAGATTGGAATGGATTCTTTCGAACGTTGGGCAGTCAACGCCAGAAACTTCATCGCTTCAGTTAAAAGAGATTATAATTTGTAGTAATTAACAAAACAGAATTTTAAAATCCCAATATAATCGTTTCTCGGCGGCCCGCTTTTTTTGAACTGCGAATCCTTATTTATATTGTCGCTTCGCTGCCTGATAGCTTACAAACGGTAAGCGCAGCTAGCTCCAAGACATATGTAGATTCTTGTTCAAAAGCGCTTGCGAAGTCCGCCTCGTAAATCGATTATAATTGGGATTTTTACATCTTAGTCAATGTAAAGACAGAATTGTTTCGATCAGACTTTTGCAGAGAGTCCGTCGCTGAACACTGTGATTTGGCCGTTGCGAGGAGTTCGCTTGCTCCGCAGCAGGCCAAAGAACAGATGTCTCAGCAGGACTCGGCAGTCAAGTCTGAGAGGAATAATTCTGTCTGAATATTACCTATCTGCTAAACGACAATGGCAATTCCATTCGATTTGCTTCGAGTAAATCCTTATCTCGCAGGATTTCATCGGCGCTGCCATCTGCCACAATCTTGCCACCTGAGAGAAGAATTACTCGGCTACAAGTGTCGTAAATCATATCTAAGTCATGAGATGTAATAATCTTCGTCATGTTTAAAGAATTCATGCAATTTATTACAACTCGTCTGTTGAACGGGTCGAGCGCGGATGTAGGTTCATCCATAAGAATGGCACTTGGATCCATAGCTAGAACCGTAGCAATAGCCGCCATGCGCTTTTCACCACCAGAAATCTTATGATTATGGCGAAGCTTTAAATCCATAAGGCCAAGTCTTTCAAGAACTTCATCGGTCTTCTTTTCAGCCTTTTCCCTGCTCATACCATAATTCAAAGGCGCAAACATAATGTCCTCGAAAACCGTAGGCATAAACATTTGATTGTCGGAATTCTGAAGCACAAAACCAAGTTTTTTTCTAATCTCAGCAATGTTCTGTTTGTTTACAAGAAGATCATCTACATAAATCTTTCCCTGGTATGGAAGCAGGCCCAAAAGAACCTTCATCATTGTGGATTTTCCGGCACCGTTAGCACCAATAAGCCCCACAGATTCACCCTGATTTATGGTAAAGGAAATATTATCTAAGACAATCTTTCCTTCTTCGTATTCAAAGGAAACATTTTCAAATCTAATCACCTTAAACCTCCCATTACCAAACTGCCAATAAACTCAGAAACATTTACATATCTAAGAACAAACAGAAGCGCTATAACAACGATTGTAAAGACGTAATCTCTTGTCGTAGCCTTCTTTACGTCTGCGTACCAGAACTCACCCTTAAAACCACGAAGAAGCATGCTCGAATACAGTTCTTCTGCCCTATCCATACTCCTTAAAAGAAGCTGGCCTAAAAATGATCCCCACGCTTTATAATGAATACCTTTTTGCCCCGGCGCTCTTAGCTTGTACGCAATTGTCATAACCGACACTTCGTCTATCATAAGAGCTATATATCTGTACGTGAGAAGCAGCAGTGTAACTATCATGCTTGGCACATGAAGTTTTCTTAGTGCACAGCAAATTGCTTCAATGCGAGTTGTTGCTACGAAAATAAAAGATGCCATTAGGCAGAACACACCTTTAAGCATAAGCGTAATCATAGAAATTACGCCGCCTGTAACGATAATTCCGCCGACCCTAAGCATTGGCATCTTGTCGAAAAATGGATTGAAAAGTCCTACTGCACAAACCAAAGGAAGCACAATTCGGAGTTTATAGAAACAAGATTTTATAGAAATTCCAGATGCAGCAAACATAAAAAGCGGATATATGCACATAACAACAAGACCGTTTAATTGATATTTATCGAATGAAACGGTTATAAATATGTATGCAATTGTCACTATCAGCTTTGAAAGAGGATGAAGAGAATGAATTGGTGAGTCTAAATCTGCCAGTTCATCCATTTCTCTAAGCTCTAAAGCCGCACTATCAATTTTCTCCATAAAATTGCTAATAGAGCACCCGAATTCGGGTGCTCTTTTGATTGCTTAAAAATTTTATTCTTTTTGCTGTTATTTTGAAGTTTTTTTAAGCATTCTTTTTCTTGAAAAATCCGCCAGCCTTGCAAACTGCAAATGCTACAAGAGCTACGAGCGCAGAACCAACAAGTCCGGAAACTGTTGTGCCTGCAGCACTGTCGCTATTAGCAAATGCATAGTCTGGAAGGAAAGCTGTCTTATCCTGAACAGATGCTGCAGCGTCTGCAACACTGCTAGATACACCAAAGTCTTCTTCATCAAGCCCCATATTTTCAGAGTAACCTGCTTCTGCATTACCGAAGAGAGACCATTCAAGTCCATCTGGGTTGCCACTTGCAAGATGAGAAAGTCCGCCACCTACGATTGCAACCACTACAGCTACAATAACAAGAGTTGTCTTTAAGGAGAACTTTCCATAGCCGCTCTTATTTACGTCTGCACACTGTACAAGAGATGGTCTAGATTCATAAATAAAGCAAACAACTGCTGCTGTAATAACGCCTTCGATTAATCCGATTGCAAGGTGAATTGGCTGCATAAGAGCCATAAATGCACCAAATGGAAGTTCTGTAATTCCGGAAAGACTTGTTTCGATAACTACAGAGAAAGCTCCAAGCTGTAGAGTTATAATACAACCCACAATTGATGCAATTATAATCTTAAGTCTTGTAGCAGCCTTTACTTCCATATTGGAGAAAAGCTTGCTATTCATTATTGGCTTCCAAATTAAGTAGTAGCCAACAAAGCAACCGTAAAATGCCATGTTCCAGCAGTTAGCCCCTAAGGCCATCAATCCCCCGTCTGCAAAGAACAAACATTGTATTGCCAAAATTACTATCATTGAAAGGAAACCTGCTTGAGGACCAAGCAGTGCGGAAAGCATCATACCTCCGCAAAGGTGTCCGGAAGAACCTGTTCCTGGAATTGTGTAGTTAATCATCTGACCTGCAAATACTAAAGCAGCACTTACAGCCATTGTAGGAATCTTCTGAAGATCCTCGTCGTTTTTCTTAATTTTGTTAACGGATACGCCAGCTGCCACACCGGAAGCTACGTACATTGTTGCTGCTACTGTTGGAGCAAGCAACGCATCTGCCATATGCATAAGTTAATCTCCTTGAACTATAACTCTTCAATTCACCACAAATTAACTAAATTATAGGCAATAAAAATCCCCCCAACAAGCCGCCGGGGGGGATACAAATGTACCAAAATATATAGTTATTTATAGTATTTTTCTACATGATAGTCCATTAAGCCCTTTAGCATAGACTGCATGTTAGAGGAAGACACTGTTGCACCACTTAAAGCATCTGCAGGAAGTGGCTCAATCCAAGTACCATACCCTTCAAACTTATCAATTTCATCCTTGTTGACCCCTATAAAGCTCTTTACAAGGTGTTCATTCATATAGTCTTCAGTGTATTCGGCAATGTAGTAATTAGGGTTTGAATCTCCCCAAACGCCTTTATTATCAAGGCATGTAATGTCTCTAATTGCAGCAAGTTCAGGCTTAGATTTGGTGTTTAAAATCTCAACATAGCAAACCATATAGTAATTTACTAAAGCATTTCTGCAGGTGCAAGATGAATATGCCACCTGATATGCAGTAAATGTAGAATTGCTCTGCTCAAACAAAATAACTGCATCATAAGTTTCCGGTGTTCCGCCGGATGCATAATGCGTGTATTCAAATGTAGAATAACCGCCCTTTTCTTCTGTTGGTTTTGGTTCTTCAGCCTTTGTAGCGTTATTTCCGCAAGCCGAAAATCCCAACACCATAATGAAAACAAGTAGCAAGCAAACAATTCGTTTCATTACTTTAATGGTACCAATTTTTCAAATTCAATATTTACGTAATCAGCTCTCCAAGTAGCGTAGATTAGGCTATCTGTTGCCTTTTCAGGATAGATAACAAGTTCAAGTGCATTATCCCCTTCATAAGTCCAGTTAGCGCCAACATTGTACAATTTAGCTTCATCCCATCCAAGTGCAATTAAAAGCTGCTTT
>JAKSSI010000058.1 GCA_024403175.1 Clostridia bacterium | reverse complement strand
GCTATTGGGCTTCCATTAGCGGTTATGATAATGGGTCAGAATGCTGCATTTTATGTAGCATCTTATCTGACAATTAACAGTTTCTATCTTTGGATATATGCACCTCTTATTTTATCCGGAAAGGTAGATGCAAAGTCTGTTAAAAAGGCACTGCTGTCTTCGTGCCTTATAGCAATTTACGTTGGTCTTGTAATTTTCTTTGTTGGAATACCTATTCCATCAATAGCGCAAGAAGCCGTAAATACGGTAAGCGGCTGTGTAACGCCACTGGCAATGCTTACTATGGGTGCAATGATTTATAGATCTGATATAAAAGCACTTTTTAAGAATGTGAGAATGTACTATACATGCTTTTTAAAGCTGTTTTTACTGCCTCTTGGATTCTTGGTGTTTTTAAAGCTGGCGCATGTGCCAAGTGGCCCAGCGCTTGCAAGTTATATAGTATTTGCTTGTCCTACTGCAAGTGCAGTACCTGTGCTTGTTGAGGATAGTGGTAGAAACGGTGGTTACGCAGCCGGTATTACTTGCGTAACAACGCTTCTTAGCATGATTACAATCCCTGTGCTGGTAGCAATCTATTCATTTTGGTAAGGTTAATTCATTTTGGTGACGGAAAATGTATCCTGTACTAATTTTAAGAGAAGAGGCGGTTTGCCTCATAATACTAATTTTCTTGGTGTTTACAGCTAAAAGCTACTCACTAGGATCTGAGCAAAAGTCTTTTATGAGGCTTACTTATTTAGCTTTTGTTCATATTGTTTTTGATATCATTACAATTTTGACAGTAAATAACATCGATAAGGTTCCAGATATTATCAACCTTATTTGTCATGCTATTTTCTATATATCGGCGCTGCTATTTGCAAGAGAAATTTGCCAATATGTAGTAGACCGTTGTTATCCAGAACACTCAAGTAAGGTTCATAAAAGAGGTTTTATAATACCTATTTTATACTTTATTGCAATTCCATTTATGAAGATTGAATACGTGGAATGCAATGGAACTTATCTTAGTACTGGAGTGCCTGCTTATGTAGGATATGTTCTGGGTGCAGTTTACTTTATAGTTGCTCTCGTTACACTTTTTATAAACAGACATAAAATGAGAGAGACTATTTCAAAAGTATTAATCCCTGTAGTAATTCTTCTGCTCCTTATTGAAGGAATTCAGGCTGTAAGAAGAGATATTCTGTTTACAGGCGGTGCAATCACAATCGTTACTGTTGCATTCTTCTTCTCTTTGGAAAATCCGACCCGAGTTATGGAATCCAAAATTTTGATTGACGCTTTAACAGGTATGGGCTCAAGAAGAAGCTACGAAGAAGATCTTGCAAAGTATGAAGCGATTTACAAGGAAAATCCTGATCGCCGCTTCCTATTTGCATTTTGCGACATTAACAATTTAAGAAAAGTAAATAATAACTATGGTCACCATGAAGGAGACCAATACATATCTTTAGTTTCGTCATCACTACTTAATTGTCTTACTAATGCGAAAAACATATATCGTATTGGTGGCGATGAGTTTGTAATAGTATACATTGATACTCCAGAGATTAAGGCTTCTGTAGAACTTGATCTTGCACAGCAAAGAATAATAGAGGCGGCAGATAGACTTCCTTATGAACCAGGCGCTGCTATTGGCTATGCAATTTCTGGCCCTACATTTGATACTCTTCAAGATGTAATCAATGCGGCAGATGAAGCAATGTACAGAAATAAAGAAGAAATGGAAAGATAATGAAAATTCCTTATTTCAATTACGCTGCTGCGGCAATTCTTTTCTTAATTCTTGTCTCTGCTTTTATTAAGAAGATCAATGCTGTACGCGGTAATACTGCGTTCCTTTTGACCGTAGCCGAGGTATTTGTAACCGCCTTATGCGGTATTGGTGCAATTACCTTTGACAATATGGGTCCGGGAAATGAAGTGCAAAAATATCTGTTTCATGCGGGATATTTATTTTTGCATACTCTTACTGCGCAGTTTTATCTGTACTATTTGATAACCCTTACAGATACATGGTACAAGATAAAAAGGGGATCATTATCATCTATTATTCTGTTTGCTCCATCCACTTTATTTGCAATAGTTTTCTCTGTGTGCGCTGTAAGGAATGATAATATTTTTTACATTAGCGAATACGGAGTTTATACACGCGGCCCATGGTTTTTTATAACTTATGCCGTTGGCGTATTGTATCTAATTATGGGTATGGCATATATGGTTCAGTATAGACGCCTGTTCTCCAATAATTGGATGATGGTTCTTTTTGCACCATTCCCATTTATAATCGCCGCAACAATATTTGAATTTTATTATCCGAATATTGTTATTGAATTATTCTGCTATTCACTTGCGCTTGTGTTTGTTTATATGAACATTCACAGACCAGAAGAAGATATTGATCCTAGTACAGGGCTTGGAAATCCTAATGCATATGAACGTTCAATTATAAGAACTTTCCAGAATGGAAAACCTGTTATCGTTGCATTGATAACAGTTTTAAACTATGACTCTGTCAGTGATGTTTTAGACTATGAATCCAACGTAGGATTTAAAAAGGAAGTAGCTAAGTATCTTTTCGAATTGAATAAAAGATTAAAGCTTTCTGCCGATATGTATTATGTAAATAGAGGTCGTTTTATAGTTGTGTTCGACGAAAGAAAAGAACGCAAGGCAGAACGTGCAATTTCAATGATTACCAGACATTTCAATTCTTCTCAGGTAGTTAACAATATTGAAATTCGTCCTCGTACATCGGTTTGCATTGTAAGACTTCCATACGATATTCCAGATGCAAAGACATTCCTTCGTTTTGCAAAGTCATTTATTATTAGTTCTTATGATGAAAAACTGGTATATGCAGCTGATATTCTTTCCGAAAAGACTTTCAGTATGCAGATAAAGATGGAACGTATCATAATTGATGCTTTGGATAGCAAAAGGTTTGAGGTTTACTATCAGCCTATCTATGACATTAAGCAGAAGAAATATGTTTCAGCCGAAGCATTGCTTAGGTTAAGAGATCCTGAATTTGGATTTATTTCTCCGTCGGTATTTATTCCTGCCGCAGAGAATAATGGTTACATTAATAAGATTTGGGATTTTGTAATTGATTCAGTATGCAAGTTTATTGCTAGTGATGAATACAAGAACTTAGGCCTCGAATACATTGAGGTAAATCTTTCAGCGGTTCAGTGTATGCAAGAAAGACTTGCTGAACAGATATTTGAACAAATAGATTCACGAAGAGTTCCAAGAGAAAAAATTCGTGTCGAAATTACTGAAACTGCCATGATGGCAAATTCAGAAATTCTTATTAAAACACTTAATAGGCTTAACGAAGGCGGTATTAGGGTTTGCTTAGATGATTATGGTACAGGTTATTCAAATACAAGACGTCTTGTAGACTTGCCACTTTCAATAGTAAAAATAGATAAAAGCTTTATTCAGGACATTGATCAACCGAGAATTAGCAGTGTAGTTAATGAGGTTGTTCACATGCTTAAGGGCTTAGATGTTGAGATTGTAGCAGAGGGTGTAGAAACAAAAGAAATGCTTGAAGAACTTGAAGCTTGCGGCGTTGACTACATTCAGGGGTACTATTTATCTCCTCCAATGCCTAAAACGCAATTTGTAAAATTCCTGAAAACCAATCAATAGAGGGAAAAGAGATATGAACGAAAATCAAACACTTGTAGGACTTGATATAGGTTCCACAACTGCCAAACTGGTTATCTTAAAAGATGGCAAAAAAGTTTGGGAAAGATACGAAAGACATTATTCTCAGGTAAGAGCAAAAGCTGTTGAATTAATTACTGATGCAAAAGAATTCTTAGAGGGTCAGCCATTTTGTGCTGCCATTTCTGGTTCTGCAGGCCTTGGCCTTGCGAAAGCTGCAAATGTTCCATTTGTTCAGGAAGTATATGCAACTTCTTGTGCAGTAAAAGAGCTCGACCCAAAGACAGATGCTGTTGTAGAACTTGGCGGCGAAGATGCAAAGATTATCTTCTTTAAAGGCGGACTTGATGAAAGAATGAACGGCTCTTGTGCTGGTGGTACAGGTGCTTTCATTGATCAGATGGCAACACTTCTTTCTGTAAGCACAGATGAAATGGATGAAATGTCCTTAAGAGCAGAAAGAATTTATCCTATAGCTTCAAGATGCGGTGTATTCGCAAAGTCTGATATTCAGCCTCTCTTAAACCAGGGTGCAAAGAAGGAAGATATTGCAGCATCCGTTTTCCAGGCTGTAGTAGATCAGACTGTTGCAGGCCTTGCTCAGGGCAGAAAAATTGAAGGACATGTTATGTTCCTCGGTGGACCTCTCTACTACTGCAAGGGCCTCAGAAATAGATTTAAGGAAAGTTTAAAGCTTTCAGACGAAGACGCTGTTTTCCCTGAATATGCAAGATTCTCTGTAGCTATTGGTGCTGCAATTTACGGTAAGAATCAGCATGCTGAATTCGAATACGATGCATTTATTTCTGCTCTTGAAAATGCTGCAAAAGAGCAGCCTAAGATTGTAGGCAAGAAGGCTTTATTTGAAAATGAAGAAGAATATGCAAAGTTCTTAGAACGCCACAAGAAGGCAGACGTAAAGTTTGTAGATATTTCTTCTTACAAGGGAAAGGCTTATCTTGGTATTGACTGCGGAAGCACAACTACAAAGCTTACTTTAATTTCTGAAAACTGTGAAATCTTATATTCATACTACGGTCATAATATGGGCAATCCAGTAGACGTAGTAAAGGATAAGCTTACAAAGATCTATTCACTTATTCAAGACTCTTTTGTTCCACATGTAGGCAATTCAAGAATTACTATTGCAGGTGCTGCAGTTACAGGTTATGGCGAAGATCTTATTAAGCGTGCATTCCATCTTGATGCAGGCCTTGTAGAAACTATGGCTCATTACAGCGCTGCAAGATTCTTTAATCCAAATGTAGATTTCATTATCGACATCGGCGGACAAGATATGAAGTGTCTATCCGTTAAGAATAATTCAATAGATTCTATTATCCTTAACGAAGCTTGTTCATCCGGCTGCGGAAGCTTTATTGAAACCTTTGCAAGAAACCTCGGCTACGATATTTCCGATTTTGCAAAGCTTGGTCTTATGGCAAAGAATCCTGTAGATCTTGGTTCTAGATGTACAGTATTTATGAACTCTTCTGTTAAGCAGGCTCAAAAGGAAGGTGCTTCTGTAGAAGATATTTCTGCAGGTCTTTCTATGAGTATTGTAAAGAACGCTCTTTACAAGGTGCTTCGTGTAAGAGATGCTTCAGAACTTGGACAAAACATTGTTGTTCAGGGCGGTACATTCCTTAATGATGCAGTATTAAGATCTTTAGAAGTTGAATTAAACGGAAATGTTATTCGTCCACAGATTGCAGGCCTTAAGGGCGCATTCGGTGCGGCACTTTTCGCAAAGAATATGAATCTTGAAGAGTCTTCAATCATTGATGCTGTAAGACTCTCAGAATTTACACATACATCTAAGACTATTACATGTAAGGGTTGCACAAACCACTGCCCACTTACAATTAACACTTTCTATGGAAATGAAAAGTTTGTAAGTGGTAATAAGTGCGACAAGGGAGGTCTTGCTGCAGTTGGCTCTTCAAAGGAGGCTACTGTTCTTCCTAACCTTTACAGATTTAAGAGAGAAGAATTATTAAAGCTTAAAGAAGATGAAGGCGAGGGTAAATATACTATTGGTCTTCCTATGTCTTTAGGTATGGTTGAATTAGCACCACTTTGGCATACAGTGTTTAGGGAACTTGGATTTAAGGTTAAGATGACAGGCTTCTCTGATAAGATTTTATATGCAAAGGGTCAGTACACAATTTCTTCCGATACAGCTTGCTATCCAGCAAAGCTTATGCACGGACATGTATTAAGTCTTATTGAAGACGGCGTAGATGCAGTGTTCTATCCGTGCCTTACATACAACATTGATGAAAAGGATGCGAATGACAATCACTATAATTGTCCAGTAGTTGCTTATTATTCTGAAGTATTAAACGGTAATGTTGACGAACTTGGAACAAAGGCAAAGTTCCTTTATCCATATCTTACTATCAACAATGCTGATAAATTAAGTGAAGCTCTTACTGAAACTCTTAAGGACTTTGGTGTAAGCCTTTCTGCTGTAAAGGCTGCAGTAAAGAAGGGTCTTGATGCTTATCAAGAGCACATGAGAGTTGTTAAGGAAGAGGGTAAAAAGGCTCTTGAATTTGCTAGAGCAAATAATAAAGAAATTATCATCCTCTGCGGCAGACCTTACCACGTTGACAGTGGTATTTGCCAGGGCTTAGACCAGCTTATTGAATCTTTAGGATTTGTTGTTGTGTCTGAAGACTGCGTGGCAGATTTAGTAAGCCCAGTAGGAGTAAACGTTATCAATCAGTGGGTATACCATTCAAGACTCTACAATGCAGCAAAGTATGTTTCCATGAACGATGATTGTCAGCTTGTACAGCTTGTATCTTTCGGCTGTGGCTTAGATGCTATTACAACCGACGAAGTACGTGCTATTCTCGAAAAGAACGGCAAGTTCTATACTCAGATTAAGATTGATGAAATCAGCAATCTCGGCGCTGCAAGAATAAGACTCAGAAGTCTTATGGGCGCTATGGAGGAACAGAAACGTGAACACTGAATTTATTGAAAATAAAAAGCAGGCCGCAGTCTTTACCGAAGAAATGGCAAAGACTCATACAATACTGATGCCTTCAATGCTTCCTATCCATTTTGAAATGCTTGAAGCTATTTTAAAGAAGCATGGCTACAATGTTAAAATGCTTAGAAACGAAGGCAAATCGGCTATTGATCAGGGCGTTAGATTTGTTCATAACGATTCTTGCTATCCAGCAATTTGTGTAATTGGGCAGTTCCTTGAAGCTCTTCAGTCTGGTGAATATGATGTTGACCATACTGCACTTTTATATGTTCAGACTGGCGGCGGATGCAGAGCAAGTAACTATGTATCTCTGCTTAAGAAGGCTCTTGAAAAGATTGGCATGCCTCAGATTTCTGTTATTGCTTTAAACTTCTCTGGGCTTGAAAAGCAGCCTGGTTTTAAGACAAGTATTGGGCTTGTTTTAGATGCATTTAGATGCATTCTCTACGGCGATTTAATTATGGCCTTAAGAAACCAGTGCCTTGTAAGAGAAGTTAATAAGGGTGAAACCGATAAAGTAACTAGAAAGTGGATAGATCAGCTTTCAGCTGAACTTACAAAGAGCAATCAAGGCGTAGGCAAAATTAAGAAAAACATGCGTCAGATTGTAAAGGATTTCGAAGCAATTGAAAGAGGTCCGGAAGTTACTAGGGTCGGCATTGTAGGCGAAATTTACGTTAAGTACAGCAGCCTTGGAAACAATGGTCTGGAAGCATTCCTTCACAGCGAAAATGCTGAAACTGTTGTTCCTGGAGTACTCGATTTCTGCTACTACTGCATTTACAACAGTGTAAACGACTATAAGCTTTACGGTATGAATAAAAAGTCTATTATGGCTTGGAAGATTATGAAGAAGCTTCTTGAAAAGCTTAAGGATTGGATGAATGAAGTTATGTCTGAATCCGGACACTTCTTTGCTTTCTCTTCCTACGAGCATCTCATAGAGCTTGCTAAGGAAACCAAGCTTGTTGATACAGGCCTTAAGATGGGTGAGGGTTGGCTGCTTCCTGCAGAAATGATGGAACTTTGCAGTCTTGGTGTAAATAATATCGTGTGCACACAG
>JAKSSI010000057.1 GCA_024403175.1 Clostridia bacterium | reverse complement strand
ACATCAGCGCCTTTAACAGAAGAAATACGCTGAGCTATAATAAGCTTTGTTGTTTCTGGAATAAAGTCCTTGAAACCCTGTCTAATTCTAGCTTCTGTTGCTGTATCTACAGCAGAAGTGGAGTCGTCAAGAATAAGAATCTTTGGCTGCATAAGAAGAGCTCTTGCAATACAAAGTCTTTGTCTTTGGCCACCGGATACATTAGTACCACCCTGTTCAATCATGGCATCCAGACCGCCTTCCATCTTAAGTACAAAATCCTTTGCCTGAGCAAGCTCTAAAGCCTTAAAAATTTCTTCGTCTGTAGCGTCGTTCTTACCCCACTTTAGATTTTCTCTTAAAGTACCAGAGAAGAGTACGTTTTTCTGAAGAACAAAGGCTACATTGCTTCTTAAAGTATCTAAGTCGTAATCCTTAACGTTAATTCCTCCAACGTAAACATTACCTTCTCTTGTATCGTAGAGTCTTGGAATAAGCTGAACTACAGAAGTCTTACCGCAACCCGTACCGCCGATGATACCTACCATCTGCCCAGACTTAATATCAAGATTAATATTGCTTAAGCAGTCTTTTCCGTCTGCATATGCAAAGTTAACATTTTCAAATCTAATAGAACCGTCTTTAACTTCCTTGACTGCATCTTCCTTATTTGTAATGTCTGGTTCTTCATCTAATACTTCTACAATTCTCTTTGCAGCAGCGCCAGAAAGAGTTACCTGAATAATAAGGAAAGACATCATCATGAATGCAGTAAGAACTCTTGAAACATAAGAGAACATACTCATAAGTTGGCCTGTTGTCATTTCTCTTGAAACTACAAACTTTGCACCAAACCAGCAAATAAGAAGAACTACTGCATACATAGCAAAGGACATAACTGGAGCAGCAAATGCCATAAGCTTTTCAGCTCTTACAGATGTTGCATAGAGTAATCCTGAAACGTCGTGGAACTTTTCTGTTTCCTTTTCTTCTCTAACGTAAGCCTTTACAACTCTAATACCTCTTACATTTTCCTGAACAACAGCATTGAGCTTGTCGTAAATCTTAAACATCTTCTGGAAAAGAGGAATACCTACTTTAATGAGAATGATGATTCCGCAAACAATAATAGGAACAGCAGCAACAAATACAAATGGAAGTTTGCCATTAATCTTAAATGCCATTACAAATGCGGAAATCATAATGCATGGTGCTCTGAAAGACATTCTTGTGAGCATCATGAACGACTGCTGAATCTGTGTTACATCTGTAGTCATACGTGTAACAAGACCTGCAGTTGAGAATTTATCAATATTGGAGAAAGAAAATCTCTGAATATTGTAATACATGTCGTGGCGAAGGTTTTTTGCAAAACCCGCTGAAGCCTTTGCTGAAAATCTTCCGCCAGCAACGCCAAGTACAACAGAAATCAAAGCAAGCCCCATAAGAAGGAAGCCTTGGTTTCTGATAAATTCCATATTGTTCATTTCTACACCGTAGTCGATAAGATCCGCCATATAGAACGGAATAAGGATTTCCAGTATAGATTCAACGATTACGCATAGCGGAGTTAAAAGCACAAATGGCAAATACTCCCTTACGCATCTTGATAATCTTTTAATCATAATTACAATCCCAATCTTTCTGTAGCAATCTTTTTAAGCTCTGATAGCTGAATTTTTCCTGTTGCAGTTTCAGGGAAACTATCGAAGAACAGAACATACTTTGGAACCTTGTAATAAGCAAGATTCTTAGAAAGTCTTGTTATTATTTCTTCTTCAGTTCTTCTTGCATTTGCTTCGAGCTTTACGCAAAGACAAACTTCTTCGCCGTAATGTTTGCTTGGCACCCCAACGGCCTTACAAAGTTCTACGGCTGGGTCTCTAGAAAGAACACTCTCAATTTCGCCAGGGCTAATATTTTCGCCACCACGAATGATTAATTCCTTTGTTCGACCCGTTAAGTGAATGTTTCCATCTCCATCAAGATAACCCATATCTCCTGTATGGAGCCAACCACCTTCACTTATTGCTTTGTTTGTTTCGAATTCATTTTTATAGTAACCCTGCATTACATTGTAGCCGCGGATAAGAATTTCTCCAGGAACCCCAAGAGGAAGATCTTCTCCGGTCTGAAGGCTTACTATCCTACCTTGAATGTGATCCATAAAATGACCTACTGAATCGCATCTTAGTTCAACTGGATCTGTTGGATAAGTAGTTGTAAGCCCTGCTGTAGCCTCTGTCTGACCAAGGCTTGAAAGCAAGGTAATACCCAATTTCTTTTCAATTTCGCAGAACACTTCTTTATTGCATGCACTGCCGCCAATATAACCTATTCTTAAAGAAGAAGTATTCCAGCTGTCAAAATCCGAACGAGAGATAATAGCATCGAACAGTGCTGGTACACAGGAGAACACTGTAATCTTTCCATATTTAATAGCTTGGAGAAGATCCAATGTTCTTCTTGATGACGGAATAAACATACAAGCGCCTACTGCTATACTGCAGAATACATTTACAGTAAGGCTGAAGCAGTGGAAGATAGGCATTGCAACAAGGAAAATATCTTCCCAGCTTGCACCTAAATCTTTTGACTGCTGAATTGCAGCATTTACTCTGCTGTAGTGGCTTGTCATTACGCACTTTGGTGCATTTGTTGTACCACTGGTATAAAGAATAAGTGCTGTATCTTCAGGCTTTACTAAAGCCTTTGCCGCATTAAGAGCTTCTACTGATGCAGGCTCAATTGATTCAAGTCTCTTGTAGCCGTAATCCTTCCATTCTTCACCAATGAAAAGAACATCTCTAATTGCTGGAACATCAGCTGAAATATTCTTTGCAACTTCAGGAAAACTAATATCTTTGTATCCGCTTCCGATGAGAAGCATAGAAATATCTGAACGAGTTGTTAAATCTACAAGGCCAAAACGCTGAATACTTGTACCAAGCATACAAGCTACTGCACCTATTTTTTCAAGTGCAAATAAAGCAAAAATTGCGTTTGGTTCGGCTTCGCACCAAATACCTACATGGTCTTGATACTTTACACCAAGCGCTAAAAGTCTTCTCGCTGTAAGATCTACTATTTCGTTAAGTTCTTTATATGAATACTTCTTACCGCAGTAATTAATAGCTCTTTTGTCTGCGTACTTTTCGCAGCTTCTTTCCAAAAATTCAGCTGTAGTGAGATTTTCCAATGGCAACATTTTTATTTCTCCTTCAGATGATTCTGAGCATCTTTAAGATTCTGCTCTGCGGCCTGACATTCAAGATGTTCATGACTATAAAGATGGTTTGCCGCGTCTACTGATTTCTTAAACCAGTAACATGCCTTTTCAAATTCACCCTGAGCACTAAAGCATAAACCGAGTGTATTGAGTGCAGCATGATAATGTGGAGTTTCAACTCCTAAAATAGTTTCAAATTTATCTATTGCTTCAATAAGAAGCGCTTCAGCCTTTGGATAATCCTTAAGCTGATAATATAATGAAGCCGTATTGCAAATTGTTGTTGTGTATTCATCAATTGCTTCAGGCATTTCTTTCAAAATTAAAGAACACTGCTCAAAATAATTTGCCGCAGCATTTGTATCATTTTGGTCTAAAGCAAGCATGCCGAGATTGTTTAAACCTGCAGCATATAAAATGTGCTTTTCACCAACATTATTTCTATAAATTTCAAGACACTTGTTAAAGCATTCTTTAGCATCTTCAAAGCGTCCTGCAAGCCTATATGCACTACCAAGATTATCAAGTCCTGTTGCATAGTCGGCAGTATTTGTGCCTGATACCTTCTCTAAAAGTTCAATGGAAAGTCTGAAGTAATGAATTGAATCATCTAACTTTCTCTGACCTCTAAAAAATGCTCCAAGCTCTGAAAGCATTGCAGCATGAACCACTGTATTTTCGCCATACTCTTCTTTAGAAAGTTCGACAATTTTTCTAATATCAGCTTCGATAAGAGCTGGGTCGTGCTTTAAGTAAGCATTGTCTATGAAATTGAAATATTCTTGTGGTGTCATACTATACAACCTTTGTGTAGTTTGAGTGAAGATAACTTGCTACTAAAAGATATAGCGGAGACCTTTCGGCCTCCGCTATGGATTTTAAAAATTTGATTACTTGAGGAGGTTTCCGGAAATAACCATCTGCTGAACCTGGGAAGATCCTTCGTAGATAGCGTTAACACGGATATCTCTGTAAATCTGTTCGATCTGGTATTCTCTGGAGTAACCATAACCACCGAAGATCTGGAGTGCATCGCTGATAACCTTGATTGCTGTTTCGCAAGCGAAGTACTTAGCCATGGAAGCATACATTGTAGCATCCTTTTCGTGCATATCTACTTCGTATGCAGCGTGGTATACGAGTTCTCTAGCTGCTTCGCACTTTGTCTTCATGTCTGCGAGCATGAAAGCGATAGCCTGGTGCTTGCAGAGTGGCTTACCGAACTGTACTCTGTCCTTAGAATACTGAACAGCAAGTTCAATAGCCTTTTCCATCATACCAACTGCCATAGCAGCTACGCCTGTACGACCATTGTTGAGTGTCTTCATAGCGTTGATGAATCCCATGTTTTCTTCGCCAACCATGCAGGAAGCTGGTACTCTAACGTCTTCAAGAACTACGTCAGAAACTGGTGTTCCTCTCTGGCCCATCTTTTCTTCTGGCTTACCTGTGGATACGCCTGGGAGCTTCATGTCTACGATGAATGCGGAGATACCCTTTGCACCGAGTTCTGGAGCTGTCTTAGCATAAACGATTGTGTAGTCAGCAAGAGGAGCAAGAGAAATGAATGTCTTTGTTCCGTTGAGTACATAGTAGTCGCCATCCTTTACAGCCTTTGTCTGAATGGAAGCTGCGTCGGAACCTGCGCCTGGTTCTGTAAGACCGAATGCGATTGTGATTTCGCCTGTAGCAAGCTTTGGAAGGTATTCCTGCTTCTGTTCTTCTGTACCACCGTAGAGGATTGGTTCGCAAGAAAGAGCGGAAATGAAGATGGAAGCTGCTGGGGATTCCTTACAGAGTTCTTCTGTTACGAGTGTGTAAGCTCTGAGGTCCATTCCAGCTCCGCCGTATTCTTCAGGAATAAGAAGTCCCATAAGACCCATTTCCTTCATTGTGTCTACAAGTTCTGCAGGCATCTTTTCTGTTTCGTCGATTTCGTGTCTAGCTGCTGCGAGTTCCTTTTCTGCGAACTCTCTTACCATGTCGCGAATACCTTCGTGGTCTTCGTTAAAATAAAGTACTGCCATTTTTTGTTTTCTCCTATTCTTTGAAATATATTAAAAAATCAAATTAATTAAAACCTAAATTACTTCTGTTCCATGTACTGTGGAAGCTTGCCCCATGTTTCCTGGAAGATTTCTGCAGGCATTTCCTTAAGATCTTCAGCAACATTTGGCTTGAATCCCATGTGGTCGATAACGTCCTTCTGGAGATCTACGCCAGGAGCGATTTCTGTGAGGTAAAGAACGTTGTCTCTGAGTTCGAATACAGCCTTTTCAGTAATGTACATTACCTTCTGGTTCTTTGGAGCGAACTTTCCGGAGAACGAAATCTGTCCAACTGTATCTACGAACTTAGGGAATTCTGTCTTTGTAACTGTTCCGTCTGGATTCTTTGTCTTCTTTGTACCTGTTAATGTACCAACGAAGATAACCTTCTTTGTGTTGGAAGAAATATCAATGAATCCGCCAGGGCCTGTAAGTCTTGTACCCATTCTGGAAACGTTGTTGTTACCGTCCTTATCGATTTCACCGATACCGAGGCATGTTACGTCAAGTCCGCCGCCGGAGATTAAGTCGAACATTTCGTGTGGTGAAAGGATGGACTGTGGGTTTGTAGCAGAACCGAAGGATGGAAGTGGGCTTGGAACGCCGCCTACCATACCGGACTCTGTAGAAAGAATTACGTCTGGTGTCTTTCCTTCTTCGTTAACGATGTTAGCCATTTCGGAAGGCATACCTACACCGAGGTTTACGATGTTTCCATCTCTTAATTCCATTGCAGCACGACGGAGGATAATCTTTCTATCGTCGAATGGAAGTGGCTTAATAGCATTGAGTGGCTTCTTGATGTGTCCGGAGTAAGCTGGTTCCCAGTATACGCCTTCTGCCTGCCAGCAGTGCTTTGGATCGTTGTCGATAACAACGTAGTCTACGAGGTTGCAAGGAATCTTTACATCCTTTGGATTGAGAGATTCAGCCTTTGCAAGATATTCAGCCTGAACGATTACAATACCGCCGCAGTTCTTTACAGCGTTTGCAATAGCAAAGCCTTCATTTATAACAGATTCATGTTCGAAGGAAATGTTTCCGTTTTCGTCTGCGATTGTACCTCTTAAGAGAGCTACGTCGCACTTGAAGGATGGATAGAAGAGGTATTCTTCGCCTTCGAATTCGATAAGCTTTACAACTTCATCCTTGGAATTTCTAGCAGCTTCGTTCATTCTGCCGCCTTCAACTCTTGGGTCTACGAATGTACCAAGACCAACCTTAGTGATAAGACCAGGTCTACCTGCACCGATTTCTCTCCAAAGGTTGATAGCAACACCCTGTGGGATGCAGTAGCTTTCAATCTGGTTAGCTCTTACAAGGTCGCAAAGGGAGAATGCAGAACCAATGTGAGCAGATGTCCACTTTGTAACGAGGCCAGGACCAGCTTCGCCGAATCTTGTAACGCCTCTAACACCGTTAGACATATCTGGACCGCCTTCTCTTGGGTTTCTATCCCAACCAACGAATCCATTACCAAATCCCCAGTCACCAAGAGCAGAACCCTGCTTAAGGTTAAGGTTGCAAGGATGACCTGTTTCCTTGAAGTTGTCTCTAATTGCAACTGCAAGACCTTCTGGCCAACCGGACAGACCCATGCCGCCTACACCAACTGTAGCGCCATCTGGAATAAGCTTAGCTGCTTCCTGAGCAGTAATAAACTTTGCCATTTTTTCCTCCTATAATAAATACTTTTAAAATATATTTTTGAATACAATCATTCGTATTCTATTATACCCATTTCGCACTTTATAATCAATAAAAAGGAACTTGTTAATTAACTAACAAATGGTATGATTTATCCATTTATAGTATAATGTGAACATCATAGTTTGTGCCTGTCGCTCACTTGGATAGAGCGTAGGACTCCGACTCCTAAGGCAGCTGGTTCGAATCCAGTCAGGCACACCAATTTATCTTGTTTTTAAATCTTCAAGTTTTATAACAACAATAGGCATCTTTGAGAGTACATCTATCAAAGATGTTTTTCCTTCTTCTACGGCTTTTTGAAGCTCGAGCCTTGTTTTCCCAGTGTTCATAAGCAGTGGAAATTCTCGCAATTTACCGTTTGCCTCAACAACGAGAGCCGCACATTCGCTCTTTTCCGCAGGAAGCAGTGCATCCCACAGAGCTGGTGGAATCTTAGGCATTGATGAAGTAATACATAATGTCCAAGTTTGATTAACATCTCTTTGTGCTTCAACTATACGCTTTAGCACACCTTCTGAAGAAGTGTATAATCGCTCGAACTTATCAAAAGCCTCGACCGATGCATTATATCCGTCTGGTATGGAAATAATTCTTCTTGGCAGCGTCTTAAAATATTCCACAACCTTATCCAAAGGATTGTCACCGCCAGCAAGAACAATGCCCGCAGAAGTTAAAAGGGTTGCAAGGATTTCCATTTTCTTTTCATGAACAGGTATACCTCTAGATCTAGATTCTTCAATGATAGCCTTTGGAATCTTTACGTAAAGTAAATCAGGCAGCCATTCAAAATACTTTGCTCCAGCGTAAATAAAGAATCTTGCAATTTCGATATTACCCTTGGAAAGCGGTTCTG
>JAKSSI010000056.1 GCA_024403175.1 Clostridia bacterium | reverse complement strand
CCAAAAGAAAAAGTAGACACGTTTTTTATGTGTCTACTTTAATCTTACTAGTTCAGATTTGCTCGCGCGTTTTTGTTTTGCTATTTTTAAGCCTCAGCCATTTCTTTTTCAAGTTCCTTATCAAGCTTTCTCATAAACTGCAGATACATAGTAAGAGTTACTGCAAATACTAAGAAGTCGGAAACAAGCTGTGCATAGTAGATACCTGTAATTTTAAGGAGTCCGTTCATTATGTACAGAATTGGAACAAATACGATTGCCTGTCTGCAAGCAGAGATTATGAAAGATCTCATTCCGTGGCGCATAGCCTGATAAGCATGAGCCATCTGGAAGTTAAAGATCATAAATGGTACTGCAAGACAAGCTGCTCTTAATGCCTTTACGCCCATTGCTACAGTTTCTGGTTCTTTAATGAACATCTGAACAAGCTGAGGTGTAAAGAGCTGGAATATAACAATACATACTACTGCAAATCCCATACCTGTAAATCTTGCAGCATTGATAAAACCTCTCATTCTCTTGTAGTTCTTGTTGGAATAGTTATAAGCAACAAGTGGAACCATACCTTGTGCAAGGCCAAGAGCTGTGTTCATTGGAAGCATATCTATCTTCTTTGCTATACCAAAGGCTGCAACAGCAATATCGGAATAGCTTGTGCAAAGTCTATTGATAGCACCGCTAGAAACTGTACCAAGGAATGGTCCGATAAATGAAGGGAATCCGATAGAAAGAATTCTCTTAAGATACTTTGTACCGTTCTTGTAGTTCTTAATATCAAGTGTAAGATAAAGCTTGGCCTTAAGTTTGTTGTAAAGGAAGAAGAAGTAAATCATTACGCAGACATTAGATACCATAGTAGCCATTGCTGCGCCCTGTACTTCCTGACCCGGCTTTAATATTACGAACATAAAGATTGGGTCGAGGATGATATTTATAATGCCTCCCATTGTAAGACCAAAGCTAGCTTCCTTTGAATAACCTTCGGATCTAATAAGGTGGCAAAGTGCAAGGCTTAAAATTGTTGGATATCCGCCTACTACTACAACCCATAATGTGTACTGTCTTGCAAAGCCTATGGTTAAATCGCTGGCGCCAAGGAATCTAAGCATTGGATCCATAAAGATTAAAATCAAAGTGCTGTATACAAAGCAGATGATAAGAGAGTTATAGAAGCAGAATGTACCAACTTCTCTTGCTTCCTTTTCTTTATATTCACCCATAAGGGTTGATGTTGTAACACCGCCGCCAACGCCAAAGAGCTGACCCAAAGCGTTGAGTGCCATAAAGAATACGAAAGACAGAGATGTGGCTGCCACCATGTAAGGGTTGTTTGCCTTTCCGATAAACATCATATCAGCCATATTGTAAATCATAGAGATAAGTTGGCTGATGATGGTTGGAATGGCAAAGGATGCAAGTGCCTTAAATACAGGAGCTTCCTCGAATAGATATTTTCTATCCATGTATAATAATTACCTTTCCTTTTTCTATTTTTGCGCGGTACCCTTTAGGAAACTCAATTACCTTGCCGCCGACATTTTTCTGTACTGCGGATTTAAGGGCATTAATATGAACCGCTGATATATCTTCATAAAGACCTGCATCCTTTAGCAAGAGATTAATAACTCTTGTAAAAAGTGCATCATCCATTTGTGCAAGTTCTTTTACAGAAGTTGTTTTACTTTCTTCTGCAATTTTGTTTAGAGCTGCATCGTCTGCTTTTGCATTTGCTGATAATCTTACCAGTGCGTCAACAATTGCCGGGTTAAAGTCTTCAGCAATTTTAGGAAGCAGTTCTAAACGAATTTTATTTCTTGTATATTCTGTTTCGTTATTGGTTCTGTCGATGTGTGGATTTAAACTTTCTTTTTCGCAGTAACTTTCAATTTCACTTCTATCGGCATCAAGAAGAGGTCTTATAATACCATCTTCTCTTTTGTATTCCATAGCGCAAAGCCCATGAACCCCAGTGCCTCTAATTATGCGCATAAGAACAGTTTCGGCTTGGTCGTTCTTGTTGTGAGCAAGTGCAATTTTATTTGCACCAACTTGCTTTGCAAACTTTCCGATTTCTTCTATGCGAACCTCTCTGCCCATTTCTTCTTCAGTCTTCTTGTTCTTTTTAGAAAGAGCTGGAACATCAATTTTTACGGAAGCAAAGTTTACACCTAGCTGTTCACAAAGTTCTTTTGCATAACTTTCGTCGCCATCGGCCTCAAGGCCTCGAATGGAATGATTAACGTGGAATGCAAAAAGTTGAAAATCAAAAGTGTTCTGAAGTTTTGAAAGAATAGAAAGCAGACAAACAGAATCAGGGCCTCCGGATAAACCGAGTACCACTTTATCGCCTTTTTCAATAAGGGCGTTAGATTCAATTGTTTTTCTTACTTTCAGTTTTAAATCCATTAAATATATTCTCTTTCAACGCGAGCTGCGATAGATGAAAGAATATCGTGCATGCAGCTACCTGCGTCTTCAGCTAAATCGTCTGCTGTCTGACCCTCACCGATAATGATAGCTTCGTCGCCCATCTTAATTTCGCCTGGTACATTGCTTACGTTTACCATCATCTGGTCCATACAAATAGAACCAACGCTTGGGCACTTAACACCATTGATAATTACGGTTCCCTTGTTTGTAAGGATTCTTGGAAGTCCATCTGCATATCCTACGCAAAGCGTAGCAATCTTTGTAGGTTCCTTTGCAACAAATCTTCTAGAGTAGGAAACTGCATCACCAAAATCGATAGTTCTTACTGTAGAGATTGCAGCTGTCCATGTCATTACAGGAACAACAGGAAGCTTTGCATCGAATGCTGTGTTATATCCATACATTAAGGCTCCACATCTTACAGCATCAAATCGTGCCTGTGGATACTTGCCAATTGCACCGGAGTTTGAAATGTGCTTAAGGCCAGGGTCTACACCGCGTTCGGAGAGATAAGCCATAACCTTAGAGAATCTTTCAAGCTGAAGCTTTGTATAAGGATCTGCACCCTTAGATGTATCATCAGAAGATGAGAAATGAGAAAAGATTCCTGTAAAGTTTAAGTTAGGAAGCTTATAAACGCCGGCAATTGCCATAAGCTGCTTGAATGTTTTGCATTCAAAACCAACTCTGTTCATACCGGTATTAAGCTTAAGATGAACCTTTGGTCTCTTGTCAAGCGCAACAGCCTTGTCGGATACAGCAATAGCGTGCTCAGGGCTTATAATTGCAAGGGTTACATTGTTTTCAATGGCTGTATCTAAATCTTCTGGGTCGACATAGGAAAGAACGATAATGTCTTTCTTGATACCGCCTTTTCTTAAGGAAAGAGCTTCTCCAAGACTTGCCACAGCAAACATGTGCACGTCGCATTCTTTTTCAACATAGGATGCAACAGGAACATCTCCATGGCCATAAGCATTTGCCTTAACTACAGCTATAATTTTGCAACCCTGTGGAAGCTGCTCTTTTACCACATTTAAGTTGTATTTAATCTTGTCTAAACTAACAGTAAGCTTTGTTCTCATAATTTTTTCCTTTTATAATAAATTTTACGCATTGATTCTGTAGAAACGGCAGGCATTTTCAAATGTTGCCTGCGCAACTTCTTCATAGCTTATACCTCTAAGCTCTGCAATCTTTCTTGCAGTGTATTCCACATACTGAGGCATATTAAGCTTTCCTCTGTATGGAACAGGTGTAAGGTAAGGAGCGTCTGTTTCAATAAGCAGGCGGTCGAGGGGAATATTAGCTGCCACTTCGGCGCTGTGCCTTGCATTTTTAAAGGTTACAGGACCTCCAATTGAAATGTATGCCCCAAGCTTTACATACTGTTTTGCCAGCTCTAAAGATCCGGAGAAGCAGTGAAGAAGTACTGGAATTTTGCCTAAAGCCTCTTCTTTTAGGATATTAAAACTGTCCTGATCTGCATCTCTTGAGTGAATGCAAACAGGTGCATTGAGTTCTACAGCCTTTCTAAGCTGCTTTCTAAACCAGAACTGCTGAGTTTCTTTGTCCGGATAGTTTTCTGGGTCGTGATAATCAAGGCCTATTTCACCTATGGCTACGATTTTTTCATTATTTTCGTAGAGGCCGAATACTTCATCCCAAATCGCATCTGTAATTAGGTGAACATCTCCTGGATAGTAGCCTACAACACCATAGCAAAAGCTGTATTTTTCAACGTTTTCAGCCACTTTTCGGCAAGTGTAAACATCTGTGCCAATATCAGCAATAAACTTAATGTTAGATTTCTCAATTTGGGAAATCAAAACATCAAAGCCTCCGAGGCCACCTTCTTCGATAGGCTCGTTATATCTTTCGTCGTATATATGACAATGTGAATCAAATAAATTTTTCATAACAATGTATTATAACACACTAAAGCGATTAAGTACCTCTAAGGAAAGCGAAAATTATAAAAATTTGGAGACAAAATCATCTTTAATATAATTATATATAATATATATGAAACCAAAGGGCTATTATGGTATAATAATATGTCATTTTATTCGATAAATTAGATGGAGTTTTTATGATAAAGAAATTACTTAACAAAACAATAAACCCAATCATCTTAATCGACTTTATTGTCATGATGGTTATGGGTGTTGTAACAGTTCTTTTCAAAAAGCCATATATGTATTTTGGAATTGCATTTATTCTCCTTGCAATTGCTGTTCGCTTGTTCCACTTAATGTACAGTGAAAAAACTGCAAGAAAAGCAATTTCAAAAATCACAGTAGATCTTCAGCAACAACTTGATGAAATGTCAAAGTCTTTTGCAAACGATTCTCCGATTCTTATCTGCCTTGTAGATAAGAACGGAAGACTTGCTTGGTCTAATGATAAGTTTGCAGAAGTATTTGAATCTCAGGAAATGTTTGATGAGCAAGTAGGAAGCAGATTTATAAATCTCTTCTTCGATAAAGATGCTACTTGCGAAGAAATAATGATTGGAGATAAACATTACACAGTTAATGCTTCTGTTATTCAGCGTCATGATGGCAGTATGGCAAGAATGCTTTTCTGGCAGGATGTTACAGAGAGAGAAACTTTAAGACAACTCTATAGCGAAAGCCGTGCTTGCCAGGTTATCGTAGATATCGATAACTACGATGAACTTATCTCCAGTGCTCCAACCGAAGAGCAGTCAACAATAGCAGCCGAAATCGACCGTGCAATTCATAACTGGGCACTTCAAATGAATGCCGCTATTGCAAAGGTTAAGGCAAGCCGCTACTCCCTGACACTGGAAGCAAAATATATCAATCAGCTCACAAAAGAAAAGTTCCCGATTCTCGATACTATGCACGAGATTCAGACAAAGGCTGAGTTCCCTACAACAGTTTCAATTGGTATTGGTGTAGGCGATGCCGAACTTACAGAACTTCAGGAATTTGCAGAAGAAGCTATAGACTTAGCTCTAGCCCGCGGCGGCGACCAAGCTGTAATTAGAACAAAGGGCGGCGACACTAGATACTTTGGCGGAACACTTCCTGCTGTTGAAAAGAGAAACAAAGGTAGAAGCCGTGTAATTGCTCATCAGCTTTTATCTGCAATAGAAGCATCCGACAAAGTAATCATTATGGGTCATTCAAATCCAGACCTCGATGCTTTCGGCGCAGCACTTGGTTTATATATGCTTTGTAAGAATATTGGAAAGCCAGCAGCTGTTGTTTTAAATGAGCCTTCTGAAGGAATTGAAGAAGCTTATAAGCATATTGCCAAGAACGAAGAATATAAGATTATTTCTCACGAAGTAGCTTTGGCAAATGTAAGTCCTTCTACACTGCTTATCGTGGCAGACCATCATATTCAGGCAATTTCCGAATGTCCTGAACTTATTGATAAGGCAAGCAGAATTGCATTAATTGATCATCACAGAAAATCTGCTAATGCAATTGAAAATACTATGCTTACTCACATGGAAGTTTATGCAAGCTCTACATCAGAACTTGTTACTGAAATTCTTCAGTACTCCGGTGGTAAGGGTCAGATTAATAAGCAGGTGGCAGAACTTCTTTTGGCGGGTATTACACTTGATACAAAGAACTTCACTACTAATGCTGGTGCCAGAACCTTCGATGCAGCTGCATTCCGTAAAAAGTACGGTGCAGACAACAAGGTTATTAAGAATTACTTCAAGATGCGCTTAGAGCTCTACCAAAAGAAAGCTGCAATCATTGCAAGTGCAGAAATTCTTTCAAACGGTGTAGCTGTAGCTTATACAAGAGATAGCGATAAGGCAATGCAAGTTATTTGTGCACAGGCTGCAGATGAACTTCTCGACATGATAGGTGTTGAGGCTGCATTTGTAGCAGGAAGAGCTGAAGACTTTACAACAGTTTCAGCAAGATCTTCTAGCACAATAAATGTTCAGGTAATTATGGAACAGCTTGGCGGAGGCGGACATCAGAATGTTGCAGCAGCGCAGGTAGACACAAGCCCTGAAGAAGCAATTGCTCAAATTGTTAACATCATGAGAAAAGAAGAAATTTTATAGGAGATATAGTTATGCAAGTTATTTTATTAAAAGACGTTAAAGGCCTTGGTAAGGCAGGCGAAGTTGTAAAGGCTTCCGATGGTTATGTAAGAAATATGCTTCTCCCAAAGAAGCTTTGCATGGAAGCAACAGATGCAAACCTTAAGGCTCTTGAAAGAAAGCGTGCTGAAATCGAAGCACAGCGTGCAATCGATAAGCAGGTAGCAGAAGACATCAAGAAGAAGGTTGAAGAAGGCCCAGCAGTAGAACTTACTGCAAAGGCTGGTGAAGGCGGAAGACTCTTCGGCGCTATCACTTCCCAGAACATTGCTGATGCATTCAAGGCTACATACAAAATAGATTTAGACAAGAAGAAGATTGAACTTAAGGATCCTATTAAGTCCATCGGAGAAACAAAAGTTACACTTAAGCTCTATCAGGGCGTAACAGCAGCACTTAAGGTAAACGTTAAGGAATTATAAGAATGGCACTGGCAGAAAGAATCCCGCCTCATAATGACGACGCGGAAAAAAGCGTGCTCGGCGCAGCACTCATGGACAGCGAGGCTTTCTTTAAAGTCTCCGACGTAGTAAAGGCAGACGATTTTTATTCTAATGCCCATAAAGAAATCTACGCAGCCATGACAGATCTTTATGCAAAAGGCGAACCTATCGATTTGGTTACTGTTGTAGAACAGCTTAGAGTTAGAAAAGCTTTAGAGGCAGCAGGCGGCAGAAGCTATGTTGCAGAACTTTCTGGTTTTGCACCTACATCTGCAAATGCAGTTAGCTATGCAAAAATTGTGGCTGACAAAGCTGTAAACAGAAAGCTTATCTCTGCAGCTTCAACTATCATCGATAACAGCTTTAACGAAAAGATTGAAAGCAGCACACTTCTTGATAATGCAGAGACTGTTATTTATGACATTGCTCAAAAACGACAGACAAATGATTTCTCTACAATTCAAGACGTATTAAAACTGAATCTTGAGCAAATCAGAGAGGCTGAAAGAAACGGAAATAAGCTGCCTGGTGTTCCAACTGGATTTGTTGATTTGGATAGAATGACAGCAGGTCTTCAAAAGTCAGACCTTGTTATTCTTGCAGCTCGACCATCTATGGGTAAAACTGCATTTGCTTTAAACATTGCGCAAAATGTTGCAATGCAAGATGACAAGAGAGTAGTTATCTTCTCCTGGGAAATGAGCAAGACCCAGCTGGGTCAGAGACTTATTGCAATGGATGCAAGAGTTGATTCAAATCGCATTAGAACAGGTAATCTGGAAGAAGACGGATGGGATAGAGTAAATGATTCCATTCAAAGACTTTCTAGCATGGACCTTATCATTGA
>JAKSSI010000055.1 GCA_024403175.1 Clostridia bacterium | reverse complement strand
GAGGATCAGCTTAATAACACAATCAAAGAACTTAAACTGGCTAAGAACATTAACGAACTTATACTTGAAGGTTCTTCTGACTATATTTATCAACTTGATGTTGTTAATAATGTCTGCACATTCTCATCAAAGGCTACAGATGTTTTAGATTTGGAAACTCCAACCTTTGGTAATGCCATGAATAGGCTTCTTGAATTTATTGTTCCAGAAGATAGACGAGTGTTCCTTGAATCTTACACACCGTTCCTTACAGGTCAATCAAAGTATCACACTGCAGAGTATAGAGTATATACAAAGACCGGCGACATTATGTGGATTTCTTGCCGTGGTAGAGGTATGCACGACGAAAACGGTAATCCGCTGCTTATAGCTGGGTCGCTGATGGATATTACAGAGAGCAAAAAGAATGATGAAAAGATTCATAACATGCTCTACTACGATGATCTGACAGGCCTTAAAAATAAGCTGAGCTTTACTCAGGATATGGAAGAAGTTCTTGCAAATCCTAATGAAAAGGGAAGTATTATATTCATAAACATTAATAAGCTGAAGGCTTTAAATGAAATGTTTGGTCATAGATTCAGCAACAAAGTTCTTAAGACTTTTGCTGATATGCTGATGCTATATTTCTACGATGCAAAGGGCGTGTATCATATCAATGAATCTGAATTTATGATTCGTTTAGATAAGACAAGCAAGATGGAAGTAAATATCATGCTTGCACCTATCTTGAATGTTCTTTCAAAGGAATGTACTGTTGATAATCACGATTTGTTCCTAGAACTTAATATTGCGGTTCTTTTCTATCCAGACCATGGAAAGACTGTAGACGACCTTATTAATAACGCAAATCAGCTTATGTACCAGCTGTCTAGAGTTGGAAGCCACGAAGTTGCATTTTACGACAGTTACAGTGGAACAGATGATGCAGCTAAGTTCTTCCTTGAAGCTGAACTTAGAAAAGAAGTAAACGATAGTTTTTCTCATTTCCGTTTGGTATACCAGCCAATAATAAAAGAGGTAGACGGCAAGACTCATTGGGTTGGTGCTGAAGCGCTGCTTAGATACTTTAATCCTGTAAATCCTAATGTAAAACATATGGATATGATTATGGCTTTGGAATATTCTGGCCTTATGATTCCAGTTGGACGTTGGGTTATAAAGCAGGCCGTAAAGGCTTGTGCAAAGTGGAGGCTTCGTGTTCCTAATGCCTTTGTAAATGTAAATCTTGCGGCTCAACAGATTACAGACACACATCTTATTGAGTACATTATTGTTACATGCGATGAAGCTGGCCTTCCATATAACGCGCTTAATTTGGAAATTACAGAAACTTCAATTGTTAAGAACTTTGATTCTGCAATTCAGTTTTGTAAGATGCTTAGGGATAAAGGCTTTGGCGTAGCATTAGACGATTTTGGCGTAGGCTATTCTGGTTTTGCTTACTTAAGAGATCTTCATCTTTCTGAAATTAAGATTGATTTATCCTTTATTAGAAATATTCATCTAAACGAATTTAACCAGTCTGTAATTAAGTTTGTTCGTGAAATTTCTAAGCAAAAGAAGCTAACAATTTGCGCTGAAGGTGTTGAGGTAATTGAAGAACTGGAAAAGGTTAGAGAATTTGAAATAGACTATATTCAGGGTTATTATTTCGAAAAGCCTATTGAAGCTGATGTATTTGAAAAGCTCTATCCATCAAAAGCTTTATAGTTTTTCATAGTAAAAATATTTGTTTCCTAAAATTTAGTCATTGATAGGTCTTTTTAATAAGGGTATAATACTTGATAGTTTTTGCAAGTTTTATATCCTTATTATTAATATAAACAAATTTTTATATATACGGATGATTTTATGATTCAGAAAAAGGGAAACAGTTTATTCGGATACTTTATGCTGTTTGTGGCAGCATTATTTTGGGGTACAACTTTTGTAGCTCAAAGCATAGGCGCAGATTATGTTCCAGCATTTACTTATCTTGCAGGAAGAAGCTGGATTGCAGTTGTATTCCTTACACCTGTGCAGATGTTTTTCGATAGATACTATGCTAAGAAGGGCATAGACCACAGACCTAAAACTGATAGTGAGAAAAAGCTTTTAATTATGGGCGGTATTATAAGCGGCGTTATGCTTTGTGCTGCAAGTGCTACTCAGCAAATAGGTATGGCATATACATCCGCATCTAAAGCAGGCTTTATTACAGCTCAGTATGTTGTACTCGTTCCAATTATCAGTGCATTCCAGGGCAAGGCTCCTAAGATTCATGTTTGGTTCTGCGTTTTAATCACAAGCGTTGGTATGTATTTCCTCTGTATGCAGCAGGGAAGCTTTAGCATTGAAAAGGGCGACGCTTGGGTCGTTTTAAGCGCTGTTTTATATGCAATCGAAATTATGATTTTGTACTATTTTGCTCCAAGAGTAGACGGTATTCGTCTTTCAAGGCTGCAGTTTTTAGTAATAGCCATTATTAGCACAGTTGTTATGGTTGTTTATGAAAAGCCGAGCATTGAATCCATCAGACTTGGAATTTGGGCAATTGCTTATGCAGGCGTGTTCTCTAGTGGTATTGCATATACTGCTCAGATTATTGGCCAAAGAGATACCAATGAAACTATTGGTTCTATGGTAATGAGCCTTGAAAGCGTTTTCAGTGCCGTTTCTGGTTGGATAGTTCTTCACGAAAGAATGTCTTCCAGAGAAATGTTTGGTGCAGTGCTGATGTTTGCTTCAATTCTGCTTGCTCAGATTGATTTTACTGAAATGGTTAAAAAGGCCATAAAACGTAAATAATATTGTTTGTATATATAAAATATATGAGCAAAACGATGTTTTTTTGTTGACATCTTATAAATAGGTAGTATAATTTTTACATCATTGGATAGAGGTGCGATACTTATAAGTAGTTCGGCTGCAAATGCAGAAACCGGTTTTTCGAACGAAAGGATTTATCGCCGAAGGGATATACACCGCCGGAGTGTGTGT
Source organism: Clostridia bacterium (assembly GCA_024403175.1). The sequence continues at coordinate 4,912 of JAKSSI010000055.1, read as the reverse complement.
TGCCTGGTTTGCTGGATAATATCTTTCAAACTGTCGCATTTTGCGGAGAGCTGTCGTTTTGGGTATTTTTAGTCCATAATGGGTTGTCCGTTGTGGATTTTTTTATTATTTATATTTTTTAAGGAGTTTTTGATATGGAACCAGTAAGTGTTGGTATATTATCACTTGCACCACCAGTCATTGCCATTGTACTCGCATTATTAACAAAGGAAGTAATCCTTTCCCTTACAATGGGTATTGCAGCTGGTGCACTCATCTATTCTATTGCTGCAGGACTTAATCCTATAGCAGGCGTTTTAAACGTTGTATTCGACCTTATCACATCTAGAGCAGACCTTTACATCATGGTATTCTGCTTCATGCTTGGTGGTTTGGTATTTATCATTAAGAAGTCCGGCGGATCCGAAGCTTATGGTCGTTGGGCTGAAAAGCGTATCCGTGGCAAGAGACAGGCTCAGCTCTTAACAGCTCTTCTCGGTTGCGTAATCTTCATTGATGACTACTTCAATGCTCTTACAGTTGGTACAGTAATGCAGCCAGTTACAGACCGTTTCAAGGTTTCCAGAGCTAAGCTTGCATTCCTTATCGACGCAACATCCGCTCCAATTTGTATCCTTATGCCAATCTCCAGCTGGGGTGCTGCAGTAGGAAGCTATCTTGGAGAAACAGGAGCATTTGAATCCGATCTTATGGGATTCCTCTCTACAATCCCATTCAACTTCTACGCACTCCTTTGCCTTATCATGGTAGCAATCGTTTGTATCTTCAAGCTTGACTTTGGTACAATGCAGGAATGCGAAGAAAAGGCTGAAAAGGGTGATCTTGGTGGAATTGAAGGCGCTACAGTTCAGCACAATAGCGACAGCAAGAACGGTACAGTAGCAGACATGCTCGTTCCAATTCTCGTACTTGTAGCTGCTACAGTAGTATCTATGCTCTACATCGGCGGATTCTGGGGCGACGAAGCTGGTATCGCTGGACATTTCGGCGCAGCTCTTGGTAACTCCAACTCCCCACAGGCTCTTGTTTGGGCAAGCTTTATTACATACATTGTTTGCTTCTTCATGTATGTTCCAAGAAAGCTTATGAACTACCATGAATTCATGGATTGCACAATCGAAGGATTCAAGGCTATGATGGTTTCTGGTGCTATCCTTATGGAAGCTTGGGCTATCGGCGGACTTTGCAGAGATCTTCTTTCCACACCAGAATTCGTAACAGAAGCATTCACAAACGCAGGTGTTCCTGGTGCTGTTCTTCCAGCTCTCGTATTCGTAGTAGCTGCATTCCTCAGCTTCTCCACTGGTACATCTTGGGGTACATTCGGAATCCTTATTCCTATCGTAGTTCCAATTGCACAGACTATTTGCCCTAACCTTATGGTATGCTCCCTTGGTGCTACACTTGCAGGATCCATCTTCGGTGACCACTGCTCCCCAATTTCCGATACAACAATTCTTTCCTCTACAGGTGCTGGCGTAGATCACTTAGTACACGTATCTACTCAGATGGTTTACTCCCTCACAATTGCAGTTGCATCTGTTATTGGTTACATTGTAATGGGTATCATTGATAACCTTGTTATCTCTTTCATCGTTGCTCTCGTAGTAATGGTTGGCATTATGTTCGTAATGCACAAGAGATCTGCAGGCAAGGCTGCTGCTTAATTAATAGCAAAATTAAAACTGCTCTGAGAATTCAGAGCAGTTTTTTAGTGCAATAAGTATATTTTTTAGTTGTTTTCTTCTGCGATTTTTTCTTTAGACTTATCGAATGATGAAACTTCTACATCCATTCCTATGGATTTGAATTCATTCATTATATCTACAAGTCTTTCGTCATTCGGGGCTTCGTATCTTTCTTGGTGTCCACCAATGTTTTTCATCTTGTTTACACCGAGTGGGTGATAAGGCAGAAGAGTTACTTTCTTTAAATTGTTTTCTTTGTAGAAAGCTTTTGTTTTTTCTATAATCTCTTCACTGTCGTTAAGCCCTTTAATAAGAGGCATGCGCATATGAATCTTTTTGCGTAGAATTTCATCTGCTGCAAGTTTTTTAAGATTTTCAGGAATCACATTATTGCTAAGTCCTGTAAGTTCAACATGCTTTTCGCTGTCTACGCATTTCATATCGTAGAGTATGTCGGTGACATTAGGATAAGATGCAAGCTCTATTAAATCTTCTAATTTGCCGCAGCCTGAAGTGTCTAGGCAAACGTTAATTTCTTCCTTTTGCGCAAGCTTAACAAGTTCTAAAGCAAAGTCTTTGTGCGAAAGTAATTCGCCGCCGCTAATTGTAAGGCCGCCGCCAGTTCTGTTGTAAAAGCCTTTGTCTTTTGCAACTTCTTTCATAACAGCTTCTGCTGTCAGTTCTTTTCCTACAGCCTTTAAGCCTTGGGCATAGCAATTGTCTACGCATTCCATGCACATGGTGCACTTTTCTCTATTAACTTTTACTTTCTTTTCGGCATCTACAAAAACCGCTTGTTCTTTGCAATTTTTAATGCAGTACCCACATTTAATGCAGCTATTTGGCATTTCAATGATTTGCTGATTAAAGTCAATCAGTTCAGGGTTATGGCACCATTTGCAATTAAGAGGGCAGCCCTTTATAAAAACTGTAGTTCTTATACCAGGGCCGTCATCTGTAGAAAATTTTTGTATTCCGCCTATTAATACAGTTTGGTTCATTATGCTTCTTTGAAGTGAGTTGTTCTGTAAATAATAGAGTTCTGAGCGTCTTCGTCGAGTTCTGTAAAGTAAGCCATGTATCCAGCTACTCTTACCATAAGTCCCTTGTACTTTTCAGGGTTCTTCTGAGCAGCTCTTAATGTGGCATCGTCTACAACATTAATTTGAATGTGTTCTCCGCCGTAATCGAAGAATGTTCTAATGATACCTTCGATTGACTGGAGACCCTTTTCACCAGCAACGCCGTTAGGGTCGAAACGAATATTAAAGAGGGCCCCGTCGTGGAAGTTTTCCTGACCCATGCTACCAACAGACTTAACTGTAGCTGTTGGACCGCTGATGTCTCTGCCCATCATTGGGGATGCATTATCGTTAAAGGCTTCGCCCTTTAGTCTTCCGTCTGCTGTTGCTCCGCAAACTGCACCGTGTGAAACGTTTACAGTCTGAGACATATTAGAGAATGAATAGTATCCGCCGCGAGCATCCTTTAAGGACTGAATTGTGGCTGCAATAAACTGAATCATTTCGTTGTACATGCCGTTTGCCACTTCGTCGTCATTACCAAACTTAGGTGGCTTGTTGATAAGAAGCTGACGAATTCTTTCTTCGCCTTCGAAGTTCTTATCAAGAATATTGATAAGCTGATCCATTGTAAGAGTCTTATCCTTGAATACAACCTGATCGATTGCAACTAAGGAGTCGGAAAGGTTTGCTGTACCTGTTGCAAACATACCTGCTGTATAGTACTTAGCTCCGCCTTCCTGAACGGACTTGCCGGATTCAACGCAACCCTTTGTAACCATAGATGCAAAGATTACTGGGAATCTTAATGCGTGGTAAGACTGCATCTGGTTGTATCCTGTACGAATCTTTTCATAGAAGAATACGAGCTGCTTTTTAACTGCATCTTTGAGTTCTTCAATGTCCTTAAATTCGCGTGGGTCGCCAGTCTGAAGGCCCATTAAATCTCCTGTAGCAGGGTCGATACCATTGTGAAGTACAAGTTCAAGAACCTTTGGAGAGTTTACGTAGCCTGCGTCTGGAGAACCATCTGTGGATCCGCCGCCAGGACCTGGCTGAATGCATCCTACGATAGTCCAGTCTCTTGCTTCTTCAATTGAACAACCCTTACCAAGAGTCATCTTCATTGCAGCTTCGTCGTTGAAGAAGCCTGGGTTTGCCATACCAGCCTGAACCATTTCGCAGCCCTTTCTAATAAGGTCTGCTGGGGTGCTCTTGCATACTCTTAATGCAAGAACTGGCTGAGTTGTCTGCATTTCTGCAGCAGCGTCGAGGCAAAGATATGATAAATCGTTTGTAGCGTCGTTGCCCTGAGCATCCTGACCGCCTACAACAAGAATCTGCCACATTGGATATCCTGCGAAGGAAGATGCATACCATCTATCTCTTACTTCGTAAACTTCGCAAGACTTAAGGTAGAGGCATTCGAGAAGTTCTAATGCTTCTTCTTTTGTGAGTGTCTTATCTTCTAAAACATCTTTCTTGTAGAATGGCCACATATACTGGTCAAATCTACCGAAACCGTTTGCTGTTGTGCATACTTCGATGTGGAAGTAAACGTGTACAAACCACAGGAGCTGAAGTGCCTGCCAGAAATTTTGTGGTGGATTTTCTGGTACTACCTTGCAGTTTTCTGCAATTGTAAGTAATTCCTTGCGTCTCTTTTCATCTGTGCAAGCTGCGGCCTGTCTTTCAGCTTCCTTGCCCATTATGTGAGCATAAGTAATAAGGCCTTCGCACTGAATGATGCAAGCATTCCAGAAATCAATTCTTGCCTGATCTTCTGGTACTTCGATTACTGTTTCAGCAATGCGCTTCTTGCAGTCTTCAATGTAGCCCTTAAGACCTTCTTTAAGAAGTCTTTCGTGGTCGCATGTTGTTTCGCCGGAAACACCATTTCTAAGGCCTACAGAAATTAAGTCTTCTTTTCTGGCCTTTTCAATATCTGGGCGAAGTACCTGGCCAGCCATATCTTCCATGGATCTGCCAATCCAGTATTCGTTAAGAGTCTTTACGATAAGATCTCGGTCTTCCTTGGATACATCGTATGGGTCGCACTTTCTAACAGGGAATTCATCGATATCTTTAAGATAGAATTCGCTTGCAGACTGGAATTCTGGGTGAAGGTTTGCTCCGCGGTACTTGTTTGTAGCTGTACCTACAATAAGTTCGTCGTCCATAACAAGAGTTGTCATGTTCTCC
>JAKSSI010000054.1 GCA_024403175.1 Clostridia bacterium | reverse complement strand
TGGACTCCAAATATAGGTCCTGTTACAGAGAACGTTACATACGAAGCAATATTCGTTGAAACTCACAGATTGTATACAGTTACATGGAAGAATGAAAATGGTACAGTACTTGCCACAAAGTCTGCACTCTACAACACTGTAGCTACTTATACAGACTTAACTCCAACAAAGGCAGACGATGCAGACAACTTCTATACATTCATCGGTTGGGATACAGACGATTTCACTGTAAGAGGAGATGAAACTTTCACTGCAGTTTTCGAAGCTCATCCGCTTAATTATGGTGTTACTTTCAAAGATGAATTCAACGAAGTAATCTACAGTTACGAAATTGCGCACGATGAAGTACCTACAGATGCCGCAATTATACCGAAACCAACAAAGCAACCAACAGCTCAGTATGAGTATGTTTGGAAGGGTTGGGACCCAACACTCCCATCAGAGCATTTAACAACAGATAAAGAATTTACTGCTACTTTCGATGCTCTTTTAAGAAAATATGATGTCGTATGGCTTAACGATGACGATACAGTAATAGCTTCTTCATCAGCAGTTTATGGTACATCAGTATCAACATTAAAGCCTGCAAATCCAACAAAGGAATCTACAGCTGAATACACATACACCTTTGCTGAATGGGAAGGTTATCACGATAGCTTAACTGTAGTTGAGCCTATGGTATTTAAGGCTGCATATAACCATACTTTAAATGAATATACTGTAGAGTGGGTTGTTGAAGGCACAGTAGTAGAAACTGACACATGCGTAACTTATGGTGCAATGCCTATATACAACGGCTTAGCTCCTCATAAAGCTCCAAACGGTTCACATACATATTCGTTTGTGGGTTGGAATCCATCAATTGCAAGCATAACAGGCAATACGACTTATACTGCGATGTTCGTAGATAATAATCCGCCAGAACCAGATTATGACGATGACGATTACGAACCAACAACGCCAATTTATACACCACAGAATCCTTACATTCCAAGCATGTTAAATGGTGAACACCATTATGCATATGTGCTTGGTGCAGGTGACAATATGGTTCACCCAGAAAAGATTATTACACGTGCAGAATTGGCTAGCATCTTCTTCCGTCTTTTAAAGGACAACATAAGAGATAAGTATCTTAGCACTGCAAATCCATTTGAAGATGTAGATTCAAATGCATGGTACAACACAGCTATTTCAACGCTCTATAACATTGGCGCAATCAACGGAAAGAGTGCTAAAGTATTTGCTCCAACAGATCCAATCACAAGAGCTGAATGCGTAGTACTTTGCGTACGTTTCGATGAATTAAATACAAAAGGTGTTAATATCTTTGACGATATCAATGGCCACTGGGCAGAAGATTATATCGATAAGGCTTCAGAACTCGGTTGGGTAAGCGGAGATGAAAATGGATTATTCCGTCCAAACGATACTATGTCTAGAGCTGAAGTAATTGCCCTGGTAAACAACATTCTTCATAGAGTTCCAGAACACGAAGATGATTTACTTGGCAGCATGATTACCTGGGAAGACAACCAAGATAAAACAAAGTGGTACTATCTGCACATTCAAGAAGCATCCAACAGCCACGATCACAAATTTAAGTCAAGCGGCTATGAATATTGGACAGCGTATAGAGATGTTCACGATTGGCTGAAGTACGAAAGATAATTACGGGGGTTTACATGAAACAATTTGAAATGATAATGGAATCCATGACTCCGTGCGGAGGCAGCGAACATGCCGTTAGAGGGATTTGGGAGGTTAGGGCCGAATCTCCGGTGGCTGATGTTGAAGCAAACAAGGGATGTCCAATAATGGACATTACTGAAAAAGAAAACGGCGATGTTGTCATTACAACAGGCAACGAGGTCGGCTATATGACAAGATATACTTTTACAGAGTAAGGGGAAAAGCCATGAGTAATCATATCGAAAAAGCTATGGAACTTCGCAATGCGGTTCCTTGCAAAAATAATTGTGCACAGACAGTCGTAAGAGTTTTCGCAGAAGAAATTGGGCTCGACCCAGATAAAGCTGCAGCTCTTGTTGCAAACTTTGGCGGCGGTATGAAGTGCGGAAAAACTTGCGGTGCCATTTGCGGCGGCCTTGTTGTACTCGGTGCAAAGGGCGTTACAGATGGTCAGGTTATAAACCAGTACATGAACGCTTTTGAAGAAAATCATAATGGTATGACAGATTGTGAAGAACTTCTTAGTGCAAATATGAAAGCAGGTAAGCCAAAATCAGAACACTGTAATGGCTTAATTTGCGAAGCGATTGAATTAGTTGAAAAACTTTCAAAATAGGAGTGTGAACATGAAGGTATTAATTGTTAACGGAAGCCCTAGATCAAACGGAAACACAACTTTCGCTTTAAACGAAATGACAAAGGTGTTTGAAGAAGAGGGTGTAGAAGTTCAGACTTTAAATATTGGAAACAAAGATATCCGTGGCTGCATTGCTTGCACAAAGTGCTATGAACTTGGCAAGTGCGTTTTCGATGACGTTGTAAACGAAGCAGCTCAGATGCTTAAGGAAGCAGACGGTATGGTAATTGCCAGCCCTGTTTACTACGCATCTGCAAACGGTACACTTGTTTCATTCCTTGATAGACTTTTCTATAGCAACAGCGCAGACCTTCGTATGAAGGTTGGCGCTAGCGTTGCTGTGGCAAGGAGAGGCGGTTGCTCCGCAACATTTGATGAACTCAACAAGTACTTTACTATCAACAACATGCCTGTAGCCTCCAGCCAGTACTGGAACTCTGTGCACGGTCGTGCAGAAGGTGAAGCTGCACAAGATGAAGAAGGACTTCAGGTAGTAAGAGTACTTGCAAGAAACATGGCTTTCCTTATGAAGTCTATTGCTCTTGGTAAGGAAAAATACGGTCTTCCAAAGACAGAAGAAAGAAAGATTACTAATTTCATAAGATAGGGTATAATAATTAGTATGACACCACTTTCTACAAGGATGCGCCCGGCTGATTTGGATGGCTTTTATGGCCAACGCCATTTCATTTATAAAGGGTCGCTATTGTACAATTCCATAAAGAACAAGACTTTTGAGTCTGCCATTTTCTTTGGACCATCTGGCACAGGCAAAACCACGCTGGCTAGAATCATCGTAAAGGAGATGGGGGCTGAGTTTTTCGAGCTTAATGCTACAACTTCAGGCCTTAAAGACTTGAAGGAAGTTTTGGATCAGGCGCGAATCAAGACCTTCGGCGTAGAGCACGCAAAGGTCTATCTTTACGTAGACGAATTCCATCGTTGGAATAAGCTGCAGCAAGATGCGCTTCTTCAAGCATTGGAGGAGGGGGTTGTAAACTTTATTGGCTCTACTACGGAAAATCCGTATTTTGCAATAAATAACGCTGTTCTTTCAAGAGTTAGGGCAATTTATGAATTCCGCCATCTTACAAACAGAGATGTAGAGGAAATTCTTAAGAATGCCATGGCTGACAAAGAGCGCGGCCTTGGAAATTTAGGCATCATAGCTGAAGAAAAGGCTCTTCACATGATTGCCGACCGCAGTGGCGGTGATGCTCGTGTGGCCCTAGATACTCTTGGTTTTATTGCCGAAAACATGGAAGGCAAGATTATAACCTTAGATTTGGCGTCTGAAGCTATGCAGCGTCAGGCTGGTTTTTACGACAGAAGCGAAGACAAGTACAATCTGCTTTCAGCTCTTCAGAAATCTATTCGAGGCTCCGACCCAGATGCATCCATTCATTATCTGGCTCGACTTATAGATGCCGATGCAGATATTCTTACAATCGGCCGCAGACTAATGGTAATTGCGGCTGAAGACATAGGCATGGCATATCCTCAGGCTATATCCATTGTAACTTCATGCGTTCAGGCTTGTCAGATGGTAGGATTCCCAGAGGCCAGAATTATGCTTTCTGAGGCTGTTATACTATTGGCATCAAGTCCTAAGTCCAATTCAGGCATAAATGCCATAGATTCGGCGCTTTCCGACCTTAGAACGCGAAAGATAGATGATGTACCACCGCATCTTAAGGATGCTCACTACGGCGGTGCTAAAAAGCTGGGAAGAGGTTTGGATTATAAATATCCGCACGCTTATGGCGGCTGGGTAAAGCAGCAATATTTGCCAGATAATCTTTATAAGGAAGGCGTAAAATATTACGAACCAACCGACCACGGCCAGGAGGCTGCATTTAAAAATTACCTAGACGGTTTAGGAAAGGGAAAGAAGAAATAATGCCTACAATTACAGTGGCAGAGCACGCAGGATTTTGCTTCGGCGTTACTCGTGCAGTAGAAACAGCATATAAAGAACTAGAAAAAGCCAAGGAAGAAGGGACCAATCTCTACTGCCTTGGTCTTTTAATACACAATAAAGAAGTTGCCAATGAGCTTTCAGAAAAAGGACTAGTTACCATAAAACATATTATGGAAGCACCTGAAAATAGTCGCGTTTTAATACGTGCTCACGGCGAACCAGACGAAACTTACGAGATTGCAAAGGCCAAAGGCATTGAAATAATCGATGCTACTTGTCCTTTTGTGGGTCGCATACATAAAATTGCAAGGGAAGCTGAAGAAACGCTTGTTATAGGTGACCCAAAGCATCCTGAAGTAATAGGTATTTTAGGAAGTGCAAAGAAACCTTTAGGTGCAACTACAGAACCTGAAGTTGTGGCTGAAAAGATAGGACCAAATACCACAATAGTTGCACAAACCACAATTACATTAGAAACCTTTGAAAAGTGCACAAAAGATGTGTCTTGTAAGGTGGTAAATACAATTTGCGATGCCACTTCAAAACGTCAGGGTGCGGCTGCAAAGTTGGCTGAAGAATCCGATTGTATGGTTGTAATAGGGGACAAAGAAAGTTCTAACTCAAAGAAACTCTTCGAGATTTGTGAAAAATTTTGCAAAAACACAATATTTGTTGAAAAATCAAGCGATTTGCCCTTGCTTACAATCAAAAAATATAATAAAATAGGCGTTGCGGCGAGTGCATCAGCACCCGAACGTACTATCAAGGAGGTTGTCACAATAATGGCTGACACATTTAAAAACGTAAATCAGAACAGCGAAATGGCTGCATTCATGGAAGAAATTGAAAAGTCTCTCAAGCTTCCAGGAAGAAACGAAGTTGTAGACGGAACAGTTGTTGCGGTTACAAAGGACCGTGTTGTAGTAAACATGGGTTGCAAGAAGGATGGTATCCTTCCAAAGGAAGAAGTTGCTCTTGAAGAAGGTCAGGAATTAACAGACGCATTCAAGGCTGGCGACGAAGTTCAGGCTAAGGTTATCAAGACAGATGACGGCGACGGAAACATTCTTCTCTCCAAGAAGAAGCTCCAGTCTGGCGAAAACTGGGACGAAATCAATGCTGCTTTCGAAAACAAGGAACTCGTAGACGTAACAGTAGTAAGAGAAGTAAAGGGCGGAGTTATCGCAAACTACAAGGAAGTTTCTGGCTTTATCCCAATGTCTCAGCTTGCTGATCGTTTCGTTGAAACAGCAGAAGAATTTATCGGAAAGACTCTTCCAGTTAAGGTTACAAGAGTAGACCAGAAGAGAGGTAAGGTAGTATTCTCTCACAAGGCATTCCTTAACGAAGAAAGAAATAAAAAGATTGCTGAAATCTGGGATACTCTCAGCGTAGGCGATGTAGTTGAAGGTAAGGTTATGAGATTCACAGACTATGGTGCATTCGTAGACATCGGTGGAATCGACGGACTCCTTCACATTTCTGAAATCTCCTGGGGCAAGCTTAAGCACCCACAGGAAGTTCTCGAAATTGGTCAGGTTCTCAACGTAAAGATCCTCTCCATGAACGCAGAAAAGGGCAAGATTTCTCTTGGTCTCAAGCAGAACGCTCCAGAACCATGGTCTGTAATTGATGAACAGTATCAGGTTGGACAGGTTATCAACGGTAAGGTTGTACAGCTCAAGGAATACGGCGCATTTATCGAACTCGCACCAGGACTTGACGGACTTGTACACATTTCCGAAATTGCTTACAAGAGAGTAAATAAGGTTTCTGACGAACTTACACTTGGTCAGGAAGTAGAAGCTAAGATCCTTGAAATCGACAAGGAAAAGAAGAGAATCTCTCTCTCCATCAAGGCTACACTCCCAGAACCAGAAAAGACAGAAGAAGCTGCTCCAGCAGAAGAAGCTTAATAATCAAACCAAAGACACGGGTTTATCCCGTGTCTTTTTTATGTCTTTGTATGCTACAAAATACTGTTTTGTCTAAAAAACACCTCTTGATGTTTTTATAATTAATTTTAAGACAAGGGATTTTGAACCAAATTAGCTATATTTAATAATTTGGTTGACAAGCAATTGCTTAAGTATTAACATAGTAGTGTTTTATATGACTAATTAGTCGTTTTAGAGAAAGAGAGAAACCATGGAAGACAAGACATTAGTATGCCAGGATTGCGGCCAGGAATTCGTTTTCACAGCTGGAGAACAGGAATTCTACAAGGAAAAGGGTTTTGACAACGAACCAAAGAGATGCAAGGCATGCAGAGACAAGAGAAAGGCTCAGAGAAGACAGCCAAGAGAAGCTGTAACTGAATAATTATCTTGAAGATTAAAGAGGCTTACGGGCCTCTTTTTCTTGTGCCATAAATTCCTTTGTTATATAATTGACTATTATTGATATAACTAGAAAAAGGTACTTTATATATGAAATACGAAGAAACTTTAGCATTAATAAAAAATGCCGACGCTGCAGTAATAGAGCAAGCTAAAACTAATTGGAACAATGTTGCAAAGCCACTTTATTCTCTTGGTATGCTTGAAGAAGCTATCATAAAAATTGCTGGTGCTATGGGCAAAGATCGATTTGAATTAGAAAATCCAAGAGTTCTTGTTTTTTGTGCAGACAACGGCGTTGTAGAAGAGGGCATTTCCCAGTCCGACCACAGTGTTACAACAGCTGTTGCAAATGCACTTATAGAAGACAATTCCAACGTAAATATTATGGCTAAAACTTGCGGCGCAGTAGTTACTTGCTACGATGCCGGTATGATAGATGACGTAAGCATTTCTCCAAAGGATAAGTGCCATGGCACAAAGAACATTGCCAAGGGCCCAGCAATGACAAAGGAAGAATGCATTTGGGCAATTGAGCTTGGTATTAATGCTGTCGCAGACCACAAGGCTAAGGGCAGCAATATTGTTGCAATTGGCGAAATGGGCATTGGAAATACAACAACATCTACAGCTATCATCAGTGCTGTAACAGGTGCCAGTGTTGAAAGCATAACAGGCAGAGGATCAGGTCTTTCCGATGAAGGTTTAAACAGAAAGATCAACGTCATTAAGAAGGCAATTGAAATCAATAAGCCTGACATTACAGATGGGGTCGACATTCTTTCAAAGATTGGCGGTTTTGATATTGCTGCTATGTGTGGTGCTTGCCTTGGCGGAGCTGCACTTGGTGTGCCTGTAATTTTAGACGGTGTAATTTCTCAGGCTGCCGGCCTTATTGCATATATTATCAATCCTGCAGTAAAAGATTATCTTGTTGCATCACATGTAAGCAAGGAATCTGCCGGAAGACTTGTGCTTGAAAAGATAGGCTTAAACGCTCCAATTCAGGCTAATATGGCTCTTGGTGAAGGCACCGGCGCTGTTGCTTTAATTCCACTTCTTAAGATGGCAAATGCTGTTTACAGCGGTACACACAGCTTTGAATCCATAAACATAGAACAGTACACAGATCAGAAATAATGATAACAGTTGTAATAGGCGGCGCTGGCTGCGGAAAATCTAAGATAGCAGAAGACATTTCCCAAAAGCTTGGTGGAAATCTTATTTACATTGCTACCATGCCTATAAAAACTGGCGACGACTATAAAGTAATCGAAAGACATCATAAGCTTAGAGCAGGAAAGGGCTTTGAAACTCTTGAAAGACAAGGCCATTTGATTGACATTCCAAA
>JAKSSI010000053.1 GCA_024403175.1 Clostridia bacterium | reverse complement strand
CATTTCTTCTGTCCATGCTTCAGCACCGAAGATACCAGCCTTAAGCTTAATCTTGTCTCTTAATCCCTTTTCGTGGATGGATTCTGCAAGGTATGCAGCATAAGATGGTGTGCAGCAAAGTATTGTAGAACCAAGGTCTGTCATAAACTGAAGCTGTCTTTCTGTGTTACCAGAGGACATTGGGAGTGTAAGGCATCCAACCTTGTGGGAACCACCGTTGAGTCCAGGACCGCCTGTGAAAAGACCATAACCATAGGAAACGTGGCAAACGTCTTCGTTAGAACCGCCAGCAGCTACGATAGCTCTTGCGCAGCATTCGTCCCAAAGATCTACGTCGTGCTGTGTGTAGAATGCAACAACACGTCTTCCTGTTGTACCGGATGTAGACTGGATACGTACACAATCGGAAAGTGGACGAGCCAGTAAGCCATACGGATATTCATCTCTTAAGTCGTCTTTTTCGATAAATGGAAGCTTCTTAAGGTCGTCTACAGACTTAATATCATCTGGTGTTAAACCAGCTTCTTCCATTCTCTTTCTGTACATTGGAACGTTGTCCCAAACATTCTTAACCTGCTTTACAAGTCTTTCGCTCTGAAGTGCGCGAATCTCTTCCTGAGAAGCGCACTCAATTTCCGGCTGAAAATATCTTTCCATCTCGCCTCTTTCCTTTCGTTTATAACTTTAAAAAATAATTATTACTAAATTAATAATCTCTACCGAGAGCAAATGCCTTCTTGTTCATTTCAACAAACTTTGCTGGCACGCACTGTTCGATAGCATTGAGCCATTTTTCTTCTGGAATATCGAAGTACTTAGAAAGTCTTCCCATAAGTACAAGGTTTACAGCCTTAGAAGAACCAGCCTGTTCTGCTAAAGAAAGACAATCCATAGCATCTACATTAACTCCAAGATTCTGCATCTTTTCGATGAGATTTTCTGGATATTCTGCAGCGCCGATAATAACTGGCATTGGGTCGATCTGCTGTGTGTTTACAACAATACGGCCATCCTTCTTAAGGTATTCAATGTATCTTGCTGCTTCGAGCTTTTCGAAAGATACAATAAAATCTGCCTGACCCTTATCAATAACTGGTGAATAAACTTTTTCACCAAATCTTACATAAGTAACTACACTGCCACCGCGCTGGCTCATACCGTGTACTTCGGATACCTTTACATCGTAGCCTTCACTTACAAGAAGATATCCAAGTAATTTGGAAGCAAGAAGTGAACCCTGTCCACCTACGCCTACAATCATTACATTCTTTGTCATTTTACTTGTCCTCCCCGCTCTTAAGTGCATCAAACTTACAAAGCTGCTGGCATACGCCACATCCTACACAAAGTGTAGTATCGATAACAGCCTTCTTATCCTTAACGCTGATTGCAGGGCAACCCATCTTCATACAAGACTTGCAGCCTACGCAGTTGTCCTTTTCTACCTTAAGTGGAGAGTTGTGCTTTACATACTTAAGAAGTGCGCATGGGCGACGGCTGATAATTACAGATGGAACATCTGCAGCAAGTTCTTCCTTGAGTACTCTTTCGCATTCTGCGAGGTTATATGGATCTACAACAGCAACACGTGTAAAGCCCATAGCCTTGCAAAGACTTTCAAGATCAATCTTTCCTGCTGGGTCTCCCTTAATGTTGTAGCCTGTTGTTGGGTTCTGCTGGTGACCAGTCATACCGGTAATAGAGTTATCAAGAATGATAACTGTGGAATTGCTCTGGTTGTAAGCAATGTTTGCAAGACCTGTCATACCGGAGTGCATGAATGTGGAGTCGCCGATTACAGCAACTGTCTTGCCTTCACTTTCTGCACCAAGAGCCTTATTGAAACCGTGAGTAGCACTGATAGAACCACCCATACAAAGTGTCATTTCAATAGATGAAAGTGGAGCTACTGCACCGAGTGTGTAGCAACCGATGTCGCCAAGAACAGTAACCTTGTTCTTAGAGAGTGTGTAGAACATACCTCTGTGTGGGCAACCTGCACACATTACTGGAGGTCTACCTGGAAGAGCTTCGCCAAGTGTATTGTATTCTGGGCAAGCTGCACCAAGTTTTTCTGCAACGAGATTCTGAGAGAATTCTCCGCAGATTGGGAATGTATCTTTTCCATTTACATCAAGACCAAGCATCTTGCAGTGGTTTTCGATGATAGGATCTAATTCTTCGATTACGATAAGCTTATCAACCTTTGCAGCAAAGTCTTTAATGAGCTTTACTGGAAGTGGGTTTACCATACCAAGCTTTAAGATGCTTGCATTTTCTCCGTATACTTCTTTTGCATACTGATAGCTTGTGGAAGATGTGATAATACCAAGAGCTGTGCTGCCCATTTCAACGCGGTTGAGGCTGGATGTTTCAGCATATTCTGTAAGCTTCTTAGTACGTTCTTCTACAAATGGATGACGCTTTATAGCATTGCCAGGCATCATTACGTACTTTGCAATATTCTTTTCGTATGGCTTTATTTCAGGAACTACTCTTTCAAATGTTTCAACGATACTCTGAGAGTGAGCAATTCTTGTGCACATTTTTACAATTACAGGAGTATCGAATTCTTCAGAAATTTCATAAGCCTTCTTTGTGAATTCGAGAGCTTCTGCAGAATCTGCAGGTTCAAGCATTGGAACCTTTGCAGCGATAGCGTGGTGGCGAGAATCCTGTTCATTCTGAGATGAATGCATACCAGGGTCGTCGGAAACACAGATAACCATACCTGCATTTACGCCTGTGTAAGAACATGTATAAAGTGGGTCGGCAGCAACGTTAAGACCAACATGCTTCATGCCGCAAAAACTTCTCTTTCCGGCAAGGCTTGCACCAAACGCAACTTCCATAGCGACCTTTTCATTAGGAGCCCATTCGCAGTAAATTTCTTCAAACTTTGCAGCTTCTTCTGTTACTTCTGTACTTGGAGTACCAGGATAGCTGGAAACTACACTGCATCCGGCTTCATATAAACCTCTGGCAAAAGCTTTATTGCCTAATAATAGTTCTTTCATTGTAGTGTACCTTTCTATTATTACTTTATCACTTTATAGTATTGTCGCACAAAACCACGATAATTGACAAGTATAATATTTATATATATGTGTAAAAAAATGCCCGAACTAATAGCGTTCGGGCATTTAATTTTAAGGCAATTATTAACCTAAAGATGTCTTCTGAGCTACTGGAGTTGTCTTGTCATAGCAAGCAAATGTATCTTCTACGAGCTTCTTGTCAGGCTTTGGTGTAATCATAGAAACGATAGGAACGATTACAAGACCAGCGATCATAGCGATAGATCCAGCGTTGATTGGGCTCTGCATAATTGCAGGGAAAGAGCTTCTAACGAGCATATTAGCTATCATAAGTACAGAACCGAAAATGAAGCATACCCAGCAGGAAGCACTTGTTGTACCCTTCCAGTATAAGGAATAGAGGAATGGAGCAAGGAAAGCACCTGCAAGAGCGCCCCAGGAAACGCCCATCAGCTGAGCAATGAATGTAACGTTGCTCTTGTACTGAACTAAAGCGATAGCTGCGGAAATAGCAATGAACACAACGATAAGAACACGGATCATAAGGAGCTGTGTCTTTTCTGTCATCTTCTTTACGAAATTGTCCTTAATGAAGTCAATTGTAAGTGTTGAAGAAGAAGCAATTACGAGTGAAGAAAGTGTGGACATTGATGCGGAAAGCACCAGAATTACTACAAGAGTAATAAGTGCTGGGGAAAGTCCGGAAAGCATTGTTGGGATAACAGAGTCATATCCGTTTGCAGCAATGTTAATCTGATCGGAGAAGAGTCTACCGAAACCACCGAGGAAGTAGCAGCCACCTGCAATAACAAGAGCAAAGAGTGTGGAAATAACTGTACCCTTCTTAAGAGCATCTTCGTTCTTAATAGCATAGAACTTACCAACCATCTGTGGGAGACCCCAAGTACCAAGGGAAGTAAGAATTACTACGAACATAAGGTTAAGTGGGTCTGGTCCGAAGAAGGAAGCAAAGATACCAGGTGTTGTGGAAACTGTTGGATCCTGAACCATTGCAAGACCATTAAGAGCTGCGATAAATCCGCCCTTGCTGTTGATTACAGCAACGATAACTGCGGAAATACCAACGAGCATAATGATACCCTGAATAAAGTCGTTAATAGCTGTAGCCATATAACCACCAGCAATAACGTAAATAGCTGTAAGAACAGCCATGATAACGATACATACGGAATAGTCAATGTTGAATGCCATACCGAAGAGTCTGCTTAAACCATTGTACAGAGAAGCTGTGTATGGAATAAGGAAGATGAAGATGATTACAGAAGCTGCAATCTTTAAAGATCTGCTCTTATAACGTTCGCCAAAGAACTGTGGCATTGTCATAGAGTTGAGGTGCTGAGTCATAATTCTTGTTCTTCTACCAAGAACAACCCAAGCAAGCAGAGAACCGATAACGGCATTGCCGATGCCGGCCCATGTAGTGGAAACACCATATTTCCAACCGAACTGGCCTGCATAACCTACGAATACAACCGCAGAGAAGTAAGAAGTACCATAAGCGAAAGCTGTGAGCCATGGGCCTACTGCTCTGCCGCCAAGTACGAATCCATTAACGTCTGTGGCATTACGTCTGCAATAAAGACCAATTCCGATCATTAATGCGAAGTAAAGAATAAGAATAACTAATTTCATAAATGATTCCTTTCACAGTGCTTTAACACTGTTATGCTGTTATGTGCTAAAGTGTTGGGATTACTTTAACACATAACAGCGGAAAAGTCAATGAAATGTTACTCCTATGGTATAAGTATTAAGCCTTGCTTCCAACCTCAAAATTGTACTTAACAATTCCAAGATCAATCTTGCTAAGAACGCCGCCTAAATCGGAAAAATCGACCGTTTCATCGTCTTTTAATGTAATATTGAACTTCTGCTGATTGATTGCAGTTGGAGCCAGCATAGCGGCTTCTACGCCCTTCTTGAACCATTCTGGACTATCAGCCTTGCAGTTAGATACTTCTTCTGCAGACTTTGTCTTTCTAACCTTGCCTTGGGTTGCGCCGTAGCCAATTGCGATTACAATTGCAATTCTTTCGCCTTCGCCAATCTTTGCAGGAACAGTATTTCTATTGAATGTACCTGCCCAGCAAGTGTTGAGGCCCATCATCTGAGCTGCGAGTACAAGTTTCTGGCCGTAGTAACCTACACGTTCGTCAAGTGTTGGGTCGTCAGGACCAACGCAAGCAATTACACTTGGTGCGCTGCCAAGGCCCATAAACTTATTTAAAAGCTTGTTGAAGGTTTTGCCCTGATCTTCAATAAACTGAAGATTTAAATAACCTTCTTCGTTAAGCTGAGCGATAAGCTTATTAAGTTCAGCCACCTTTTCGGCTTCGATCTTCTTTTCTGTGTAATTTCTTACGGAATGTCTCTCTTTTAATGCTTGTATCTCTGTCATTTCAATACCTCTTAAACCTTGAAATTTTAACTTTACTTGATATTACGGGAGTCTTGTGTTATCATCATCGGGTGCTTTTTCAAGCCAAAATCTAACACGCGGATATGACCCAAACTATATCCTTTTAATGGTGACAAAATGGAAATTACTTTAGTATTTATTATAAACAGCATACTTCTCGGCGTAGGCCTAGCCATGGATGCTTTTTCAGTATCTTTGGCAAACGGTTTAAACGAACCGCGCATGGCAACCAAGAAGATGTGCTTAATTGGACTGACATTTGCCGTTTTTCAGGCAGCAATGCCTTTAATTGGATGGGTATGCGTACACACTATTGTACAATACTTTCAGAGTTTTGAGAAATTTATTCCTTGGATTGCACTGATACTTCTTTGCTACATAGGAATAGGCATGATTAGAGAAGGCCTTAGCGGCGAGGAAGAAGAAACTGATAACAAAAGCCTTGGATTTGCGGCTCTTATGGTTCAAGGCGTGGCAACTTCCATAGATGCCCTCTCCGTTGGCTTTACAATTGCTGAATACAAATTCGGTATGGCACTTCTTGCAGCAATTATAATTGCAGTAGTAACATTTGTAATCTGCTATTCAGGCCTTATAATCGGCAAGAAAGCCGGAACAAAGCTTGCAGGAAAAGCAAACATCTTAGGCGGTGTAATCCTTATAGGAATAGGCATCGAAATCTTCGTAACAGGAATATTCTAAAAACAAAAGCGGCAGATTTTAGACCTGCCGCCTTTCTATTGCCATTATTTAAATGTCTTGAATTGAATTTTTGCCGTTTTCAATAGCGTTCTTTCGTCTATGCTTAATGTGGTCTGGTTGAGGTTTAATATCGCCAGCCTGAGTGAGTGCCCACTTTGTAATTGTTGGACCAACCAGTTCATAAATCATTACGCCGAAAAGTGTAATGTTTCTAACCATTCCGCCATCGTCAGGGCCAAGCTGATTAATAGCAACAATAGACATTCCAAGAGCCACGCCGGCCTGAGGAATAAGTGTTAAACCAAGATACTTTCTTATTGTCTTTGAACAACCAGAAATTGTACTTCCAATTCTTGCCCCTGTATATTTACCAATAGATCTTGTAATAATGTAAGTGATACCTACTAATACAACATGATAGTTTTTGAATACACTAAGATGCAGTTCAGCACCACTTAATACAAAGAAAAGCATCAGCAATGGAGATGTCCATATATCGCTTCGTCTCATCATTTCAGAAGAAAGCGGACAAGTGTTGCAGAACACTACGCCCATCATCATGCATACAAGAAGTGCGGAGAATCCGCAGCTAAAATTACCTACAACTATTACTGCTTTTGCAACAGCTACAGTAAGAATTACAAAGCTTACAATTAAAGAATTTCTGTTTGTTCCAGAGTGGAAATGTGCTTCTGCTTTTGTAAGAATGAATCCGCAAATAGCTCCAATAATTAACGAAAGAATTATTTCGATAATTGGCTGAAGTATGATTTCTGCAATATTTGCAGTACCGATTTTTAAAGCCTTTGCAAAACCAATGGAGAATGAGAAAATCATTAAACCTATGGCGTCATCCAAAGCTACTACAGGAAGAAGAATTTTAGTAACGTCGCCACTTGCCTTGTACTGTCTTACTACCATTAGTGTAGCCGCTGGAGCAGTTGCTGCAGCTACAGCACCAAGAGTAATAGCAACTGGTAAACTGAGTACGTCTGGCGCAATGAAGTGGAAAGAAATAAGAACAATATCTACGATTATTGAAGCAATACCGGCTTCGCAAAAACCAACAATAGTTGCTTGCTTTCCTATCTTCTTAAGATCTTCTACTCTAAATTCATTTCCTATTGAGAAAGCAATAAAACCAAGCGCTACATCGTTAAACGCTGAAAGCTTTTCAATCTCTTCGTAGGATGAAAAACCAATGCCTTCAATTCCAAGTCTACCAATGAAAACAGGCCCTATTAAAAGGCCTGCAATAAGGAATGCTGTAACATCCGGCATATTCAATCTTTTTAAAATTCTGGTCATAAAAAGGCCGCCCGCGAGGGCGACCGCAATTGATAACAATGTTGTCATTTGTGTGAGTCCTTTGATTTGTGATTTAAATATATAAGTAAAGTTGCTTAATGCAACAAAAGGTTATTATAGTCCTTTTAATGATAAATGCAAGCAAATAATAAAAATATCCCAATTTTGCATTTAGGTGACACACTCAAGGGTATAGGAAGAAAACATACAAAGCCGCAATGTTTGAAAAAACAAGCAGAAAATCGCCATATTATGGCTTCAAAAATCCATTGTTCGACACACATAAGCTAAATCGCAAAATTTCCCGAACATTTTAATTAAATTGTTCGAGAAAATACCATTTACAACTAAGCTATGTCGAACAGTCCCCTGCCTGCCACCCAAAATGAAATCAAAAGCCATGAACAGAGTTCTTAAGTTTATTATAACAATCCCAATTGAGATATCGAACTTTGATTTAACTGCCAAACACATCAGCTCGACAAACTAAAAGTTATTTTACTAGGTTATAGATTCCTACTCCTACAAAAGATGCCACGAATAACACGCAATATACTAAGATTGCTCTTACTACAATTGGAATAGGCTTTTTCTTTGGAACTTCTGGTTTATGATCCAAT
>JAKSSI010000052.1 GCA_024403175.1 Clostridia bacterium | reverse complement strand
TTCGATGATGAGGAGAACTTCGCCAGCCGTTACAGCCTGACCATTGGATACATTAATCTTCATTACGTTTCCTGGAAGTGGTGCCTTAACATTTGTGCCAGCTGCTGTTGGTGCTGCTGCCTGTGGAGCAGGTGCTGCAGCTGCAGGAGCTGCGATAGCTGCCTGTGGAGCAGTAGCTGTAGGAGTTGGAGCCTTTGCTTCATATTCATCGAGAAGCATTGCCTGTCCTTCTTCTACTTCTATTTCGTATACTTTGCCATTTAATGCAATTTTGTATTTCATCTTATTCCTCGATTTCCTTAATAGAAATAAATCTTAATTCGTTAAGTGGTTTCTTAAGCTCATCTGCAATAATTGCCATGCACATAGCAGCATCTCTTGGGTCTACATTGTGGAGCTTGAATTCTCCAGCTGTACCAGGAGCGAGCTTTGGTTCAGCCTTTGGTGCTGGTGCTTCTGGAGCAGGAGCTGCTTTTTTCTTAGCTTCTGCTGGAATAACCTTTGCGAGTATTGTTGTCATGATTAAAAGAAGAATCAGGGCAAAGAATACTGTAGCAAGACCAAGTACTGAGTATATTGCTGCTGTACCAAGACTTAAAGTCATTACTCAATCCTTTCTATGCTGTAAGAGCATACTTTTTCTTCCTTAGCTTTTCTTTCTTCAAAGAACTTTTCAGCAACTGATGGGAATGCAATGTAGGAGAGAACATCTTCTTCGCACTTTGCAATGCCCTTAAGCTTTTCTGCTGTCTTTTCGAAAGTATCTGTTGGAAGTGTATCTGCATATCTTCCCTTGATTGGCTGATCGTCGCCAAGAATCTTCTTCTGAACTTCTGGGTTGATAGGTGCAGGTGTCTTACCATATTCGCCTCTGCAGTAAGCCTTGATTTCTGCACTTACGTTCTTGTATCTTTCGCCTGCAAGAACATTCTGTACAGCCATAGAGCCTACGAGCTGAGATGTTGGTGTTACGAGTGGTGGGAAACCTAAATCTTCTCTAACCTTTGGTGTTTCGAGAAGAGCTTCTTCAAACTTATCGGATGCGCCGAGCATCTTAAGCTGAGAGAGAAGGTTGCTCATCATGCCGCCAGGAATCTGGTACTTAAGGCACTTTGTATCTGTTGTAAGAGAAATTGGGTTAAGAGTGCCATTGTCGATGTATTCATTTCTGATTGGCTTGAAGTATTCAGCAATCTTAGTAATGGAATCTTCGTTAATCTGTGGATCTTTACCAAGTCCCTTGAGTGTGTAGTAAAGAGTTTCTGTAGCTGGCTGAGCTGTACCGCCGGAGAAGCAGGAAATAGCTGTATCGATAATGTCTGCGCCTGCTTCAATACCCTTAAGGTATGTCATATATGCAGTACCTGTTGTGCAGTGTGTATGGAGAACGATAGGAAGATCTACGCTATCCTTGAGTGCACTTACAAGATCATAAGCATTGTTTGGTGTAAGAATACCAGCCATATCCTTGATACAAATGGTGCTAACGCCCATTTCCTTCATTTCCTTTGCAAGCTTAATGTATGCTTCGTTTGTGTGAACAGGTGATGTTGTATAAGAGATAGCACCGGATGCAATAGCTCCCTGCTTTACAGTTTCTTCAATAGCAACCTTAAGGTTTGTTGTGTCGTTAAGTGCATCGAAAATTCTGATGATATCAATTCCGTTCTTTACGGACGCTCTTACAAATCTTCTAACGATGTCGTCTGGATAGTGAGAATATCCTAAAATATTCTGACCTCTTAAAAGCATCTGAAGCTTTGTGTTTGGCATAGCTGCTCTGATTTTTCTGAGTCTTTCCCATGGATCCTCACCGAGGAATCTGAGACAAACATCAAATGTTGCTCCGCCCCAAACTTCACAAGAATAGTAACCAGCCTTGTCCATTTCGGAAAGGATAGGTTCGAACTTGTCAAATGGGAGTCTTGTAGCTATAAGGCTCTGATTGGCGTCACGGAGTACTGTTTCTGTAAATTGAACCATTTTTAGACCTCTTTTAACCTTTATATATAATATGGTTTTTAAACGAAATAGTAGGTATTAACCTATCTTTTAATTATAGTTACTTTAACATTAAATGTAAATGTTCCTATAATGGTTTTATTTCTTATACTAACATAGTATTTATTATATCACTGTGTTACAATATATTGTTGCATAATATAGAAAGGAATTTTTGGTGATGTTATACAAAAGTGTTGAACAACTGGTAGGAAATACACCTCTTTTAGAGGTTTGCAATATAGAAGAAAGCCTTGGACTTAAAGCAAAGGTTTTGGTTAAGCTTGAATGCTTTAATCCTGCAGGTTCTGCAAAGGACAGAATTGCCCTTCAAATGATTAAAGATGCCGAAGATGCAGGCCTTTTAAAGCCGGGCGCTACAATTATTGAGGAAACATCCGGAAATACAGGTATTGGTCTTTGCGCAATAGCTGCAAAGAAGGGCTACAAGGTAATTATCGTTATGCCAGATAGCATGTCTCCTGAAAGAATTAAGACTATGAAGGCTTATGGTGCTGAAGTGGTTTTGACTCCAGGAAAGCTTGGTATGCGGGGGGCAATTGATAAGGTCGAGGAGCTTAAGGAGAGTATTCCAGGAAGTTTTGTGGCTGGTCAGTTTGTAAATCCATCTAACCCAAAGGCTCATTTCCTTACGACAGGCCCGGAAATTTGGGAAGATACAAACGGGAAAGTTGATATTTTCCTTGCAGGTGTTGGCACAGGCGGCACTATTACTGGGGTTGGACAGTATTTAAAGTCTAAGAATCCAAATGTAAAAGTTGTTGCTATCGAACCTAAAAATTCCGCTGTTTTATCAGGACAGCCTGCAGGCCCTCACAATCTTCAGGGCATAGGCGGCGGCTTTGTTCCAGACGTTTTAGATACAAAGATTTACGATGAAATTATGTGTTGTCTTGAAGAAGACGCATATGTTTTCGGTCGTATGATGGCTGAAAAAGAAGGTATGTTAGTTGGTATTACTTCAGGAGCAGCTCTTTGGGCCGCTGTAGAACAGGCAAAGCGTCCTGAAAACGAAGGCAAAACTATTGTTGCTCTTCTTACAGATACAGGCAGCAGATATCTCTCAACAGAATTATTTGATAAATAATGCAAAACATTTCTTATACAGCAACAAATGAAGACGAAGGAAGATACGTTAAGGAGATTCTTCAGCAAAAGCTAAAGCTAAGCTCAAGACTTATTCGTAAGATAAAGGTAGAGGGCCACATAAAGATGAATGGCCGAGATGTGCACGTTAGAGAGCGTGTAGACGTTGGTGATGTGGTATCTGTTTCTTATCCTGAGGAAAAGAGCTATTTCGAGCCAGAAGACATTCCTGTAGATGTAGTTTACGAAGACGACGACCTTATGGTTGTTAATAAGCAGGCTGGGCTTATTGTTCATCCTACTTACAACTTCCCAACAGGAACCTTAGCAAATGCTTTAACTTACCGCATGAACCAGCGCGGGGAAGTATATAAACTGCGCTTTGTAAATAGGCTCGATATGTATACTTCCGGCCTTATAATCGTTGGCAAAAACGCTCACTGCCAGGATGCCATTATGAATCAGATGGCAGACAATAGCATAGTGAAAAAGTATAAAGCCATTTCCCATGGAATTGTTGAGAAGGATATGACAATAGATCTTCCTATTGATAAAGATCCAAACCATGTGGCAAGAAGAATGGTTAGGGAAGACGGCTATCCATCTATTACACACGTTAAAGTGTTAGATACTTTCGATAAGGAATTTGGTCAGCTGAAGGGCTTTAGTTTCCTTGAACTTAAGCTTGATACAGGCCGTACTCACCAGATAAGAGTTCATTTAACTCATATGGGGCATCCTCTTGTTGGCGACGAATTATATGCACAACTTTATGGGTATTTTGAAAATCCAGAATGGATGCCAAGGCAAGCTCTTCATAGCTATTATTTAAATTTTGCTCATCCTGTTACAGGTAAGAGAATTGAAGTTGAAACCGATATACCTGATGATATGAAATCAGCTCTTTCGTACATAGAGAATTTATAGCATGTATTCATTTTTTATTTTAACAATTGCATTATCTGAATATGTCTTTTTATTTAGCAGCACTGGAACCATAAAAGGCGCTGGTCTTATGTGGCCTTTCTGGTTTATTGCAGCATTTACCATTGCTGTTATCTGCGATTTATTCAAAGGCAAGGCAAAGAATATTGCGGAAATAGTAGTAACGGTTGTACTTTTCGTTTACTATTCTGTGCAGCTTGTTTACCAGCATATTTTTAAGAGTTATCTTTCAATTGCTCAGATTGGTATGGGCGCTGATGCAATAAGCACTTATAAAAAAGAAACTCTTATTGGCATTGGCGAAAGCCTTCCATATATCCTGCTTTTGGCTGTTCCTCTTATACTTTTAATTCTTTTGAATGTATTTTTTAGAAAGGACTCAAAGCATACAAGGCGTACAAGAAAAATGGATCCAAGAAAGCGTATGCAGTGGATTATTCTTGAGATTTTTATCATTGCGGCTTTCCATGCGCTTATGCCGGGTTGCCTTACAATGTTTGGAACAAACAGCTATTCTCCATACGATACATACACTAACACTTTCGTTTTAGCGCAGAGCCAGAAATACTTTGGTTGTCTTACTTCTACAAGACTTGAAATAAGAAATATGCTCTTTGGAAAGGGTACTGGGAGCATTGTAGACGAAGGCAAGGAAGAAGAACCAGAAGTTTTAACACCTGCTGCAATTGAATATCCTTACAACATTAAAGATATAGATTTTGCAGCTTTGGCAGCTTCCAATAAGGATGAAAAAACAAAAGTATTGGATGAATATTTTGCCAATAAAAAAGCTACTCGTCAGAATGAATACACAGGTATGTTTAAGGATTACAATGTTATTCAAATCGTTTGTGAATCGTTCTCTCCCTATCTCATAGATGAGCAGCGCACACCGACCCTTTGGAAAATGGCCCACGACGGTTTTGTGTTTAATAATTACTACAGCACAATTAACGACAACACTTCCAACTCTGAATATACTTTTCTAAATTCATTATTGCCTGACACATCGCTACTTGGTAAGGGTTGGCAGACATTCTATGATTACAACAGTTGCACGGCTTCTAAAGATAATTATATGCCGCACACTTTAAATAATCTGTTTAAAGCTGGCGGACTTAAGAGCGTTGGTTTTCACTATTATTACGGAACATATTACGGCAGAAAAGACACCCATCCAAACTTTGGTATGGATTTCTACTACATGACTAAAGGCCTTAAGAAAACTGAGGATTGGCCTACATCAGACCTTCAGATGATGCAGCAAACTATGCAGTATTATTTAAAGCCTAATGCCGAGGGGAAGATTGATAGATTCTGTGCATATTACCTGACTTTCAGTGGTCATATGCAGTACAGATTTGATACAAATAATGTTGCAAAAAGAAACAAGGAAGTATCCGATGGTTTACCTTATCAGGAAGCTGTAAGAGCCTATGTTTCTTGCAATGAAGAACTTGAATACGCAGTTAAGTATCTGATTGAAGAACTGGATAAAGCAGGCGTTTTAGACAATACTCTTATTGTTCTTACACCGGATCATTATCCATACACACTGGGTCTTGATAAACTTTCAGAACTTGCAGGAAAAGATCTTTTAGCTACTGATTTTGATAAGGAGTTTAACCAGTATAAGGGTTGCCTTCTTATGTGGAGCAATAGCATGAAAGAGCCTGTAGTTGTAGATAGTATGATGTGCGAACTTGATATTCTTCCTACAGTTTTAAATCTTCTTGGGGCTGAATTTGATTCAAGACTTTTAATGGGAACTGATATTTTTTCAGACTCTGAACATATTGCTATTTTAGGCGACCGCAGTTTTATCAGCGACAAAATTTACTTCAACGCTGCAACTGGCGAGATAACAAAGAAGACCGATGAAAACGTTGATGATGCCTACGTAAACCGCATCAGCAATATGGTTAAAAATAAGTTTACAATTTCAACAGAAATTTTATATACCGATTATTACAGACACGCATACGGGGTGAACTAATGGAAAAAGTGAATTTTCTTCCAATACTTTTAGGAAGCGATATCAACACATACAGCATGGCAAGAGCTTTCCATGAAGAATATGGAATTACATCTGTTATGGTGGCAAGAGCTAGAGGCGGAATTACCGGTGAAGGCCTTACAAATCTTTTCACTTACATCGAAGATCCAAAGCTTGATGAAACTGAAGTCTTTATGAAGAAGATGAAGGAAATAATGGCTGAATTCGGTAAGGAAAAGACACTTATTCTTATTGGTACAAACGACCACTACGTAAGACGTATTGTAGAAAATAAATACGAACTAAAAGATATGGGATTCATCATTCCTTATTCCGATCTTGAAGTTTTAGACAAGATTGTTCTTAAGGAAAGTTTCTACAAGCTTTGCGACGAATACAATGTTCCTTATCCAAAGACTTTCATCTACAAGCCTGGTATGGATTTTGAATCAATCGATGCAGATTTCCCATTCCCTGGCGTACTTAAAGCATCTGATAGCGTAGATTTCCATAGATACAAGTTCCCTGGATTCCAGAAGGCATATTTCCCAAAGACTCGTCAGGAATGTGTAGATACATTAAAGCTTATTTATGCGCATGGCTATAGCGGAAACATGATTCTTCAGGATTTAATCCCTGGTGATGATGCTAACGAATACGATCTTCAGATGTACATTGGCTCCGATCACAAGGCAAAGCTTCTTAACTTAGGAAATGTTCTTTTGGAAGAACACACTCCAACAGCTATTGGAAATAACGCAGCTACACTTACAATTTGCGACCCTGAAATTATGCATCAGGTTTCTTCCTTACTGGAAGCTATAGGTTATGAAGGTTTAGCTGATGCCGATATGAAGCTCGACCCACGTGATGGTCAGTACAAGGTGTTTGAAATTAATATTAGACAGGGTAGATCTAACTACAGAGTAACAGGTGCTGGCTATAACTTGGCTAAGTATGTTGTAGATGACTATCTCTATCACAAGGATATTCCGCTGACTGTTGTTGATAAGCCTCATTTCTGGCATGTTGTTCCACTTGGACTTGTTTACAAGCTTGTAAAAGATAAGGATAAAGTGGCTCAGGTTAAGAAACTTGTTGCTGAAGGCAAGGTTTGCGATTCTACAAACTACAAGAAGGATATGCCATTAAAGCGCTGGTTCTATCTCAAGGCACGTCAGATTAATTTTTACAGAAAGTTCAATAAGTATTATCCAAAATAATATTTATATAGTATAATATCAAGGTTACATAAAAAGATTTACATATAGGAGGCAATAACATGATTAATGTTGCTATTAACGGATTCGGAAGAATCGGTAGACTTTCTTTTAGAAAGATTTTTGGAGACAAGCGTTTTAAGGTAGTTGCTATTAACGACCTTACAAGCCCAGATATGCTTGCATACCTTTTAAAGTATGATAGCGCTCAGAAGAGATGGGATGGACACAAGATTTCTTGTGATGAAGATCATCTTATCGTAGATGGAAA
Organism: Clostridia bacterium; assembly: GCA_024403175.1. Next base: position 573 of record JAKSSI010000052.1, on the reverse strand, counting down.
GAAGATTAAGATTTACAAAGAAGCTGACGCAAAGAACCTTCCTTGGGGAAAGCTTAAGGTAGATATCGTTCTTGAATGCACAGGTTTTTATACAAGCAAGGCTAAGTCTCAGGCTCATCTCGATGCTGGTGCTAAGAAGGTTCTTATTTCCGCTCCAGCAGGACATGATGTTCCAACAATCGTTTACGGCGTAAACGAAAACAAGCTCAAGAAGACAGATACAATCGTATCCGGTGCTTCTTGCACAACAAACTGCCTTGCACCAATGACAAAGGTTCTTAACGATTTAGCACCAATTCAGTCTGGTATGATGACAACAATTCACGCATACACAGGCGACCAGATGCTTCTCGACGGACCACATAGAAAGGGCGATTTCAGAAGAGCAAGAGCTGCTGCTGTTAACATCGTTCCAAACAGCACAGGTGCTGCAAAGGCTATCGGTCTTGTAATTCCTAAGCTTGCAGGAAAGCTTGTTGGTAATGCAATGAGAGTTCCTGTAACAAGCGGTTCTATTACAGTACTCGACGCTGTAGTAAAGACAAAGAAGAAGCTTACAGTAGAAATGATTAA
>JAKSSI010000051.1 GCA_024403175.1 Clostridia bacterium | reverse complement strand
TGTATACTGTGTCTTCTTGATGAAGTCGTCTACGCCAAGAGGGCTGGAGAATCTTGCAGTACCGCTTGTTGGAAGTGTGTGGTTTGGACCTGCAAAGTAATCGCCAAGAGCTTCAGGGCAATTTCTTCCCATGAAGATGGATCCTGCGTGGCGGATGCTGTCTAAATAATCGAATGGATTATCAACGCAAAGTTCTAAGTGTTCTGGTGCAATTTCATTTGCAATTTCGATAACTACATCGAGTGTATCAGCTACGATAATCTTACCGTTGTTTTCAATGGATGTTCTTGCGATTTCTTCTCTAATAAGCTTTGGAAGCTGGTTTTCAATTTCCTGAGCAACCTTGTTTGCAAGGTCCATAGAATTTGTAACAAGAACTGCACATGCAAGCTTGTCGTGTTCTGCCTGAGAGAGAAGATCTGCTGCTACATACTTTGGATTTGACTTTTCATCTGCAACAACAAGAATTTCGCTTGGGCCGGCAATCATATCGATGCTTACTGTACCGTAAACCTGCTTCTTAGCTTCTGCTACGAATGCATTTCCTGGGCCTACAATCTTGTCTACCTTTGGAATAGTTTCTGTTCCGTATGCAAGAGCTGCAATAGCCTGAGCTCCGCCAACCTTAAAGATTCTATCAACGCCTGCAACGTGTGCTGCAGCAAGAATTACTGGATTGATTTTTCCTTCCTTGTTCGGAGGAGTTACCATTACAAAGTCCTTGCATCCGGCAACCTTTGCTGGAATGGAATCCATAAGTACGGAAGATGGATAAGCAGCTGTGCCGCCTGGTACATAAAGACCAGCCTTATCCATTGGGATAATCTTCTGACCCATTACAATGCCGTTTTCATCGTTGATGATGAAGCTGTTTCTCTTCTGGCATTCGTGGAACTTTCTGATGTTTGCAGCAGCCTTTTCAAGTACTTCGAGGAACTTTGGTTCTACGCTGTCTAATGCTTCCTGCATTTCTTCCGGAGTTACCTGAATGTTTGTAAGAATTGCCTTGTCAAACTTTTCTGTGTATTCCTTAATAGCCTTGTCGCCGTTTGCTCTTACGTTTGCAATAATATCTGTAACGATGTCTTCAACATTTACTGCTGCAACTGCTCTTGCGAAAATTTCACTGTTTGGAACTTCGCCGTATTTCATAATCTTAATCATATCTATTCCTCCGATTGAAGTTTAAGCTCTGATACAAGCTTTTCTATTTGTGCTGTTTTAAATCTAAAACTGGATTTGTTTGCAATAAGTCTTGCACTGATTGGAACTATAGTTTCCAAAACTTCCAGATTATTTTCTTTAAGTGTTGTGCCTGTTTCTACTATGTCGACTATTACATCGGTAAGTCCAAGTATTGGGGCAATTTCTATTGAACCGTTCAAATGGACGATATCGATATCTCTTCCAATTGATTCGTAGTAGCTTCTTGCAATGTTTGAAAATTTGGTTGCTACTCTTAAAGTTCTTTGGTCGTTATCTTCATAACCCTTAGGGCCAGCTACGCACATTCTGCACTTGCCGGTATTAAGATCTAAGAGTTCGTAGATGTCTGGTTCGTACTCAAGCAATATATCTTTGCCTGCAACCCCTATGTCTGCAGCGCCACGTTCTACATAGATTGCAACATCTGATGGCTTTACCCAGAAGTATCTAACGCCTACTTCCTTATTTTCGAAGATTAACTTTCTTGTTTCTTCTAAAACTTCAGGACAAGGGAATCCAGCTTTTGCAAATCTTGCATAAACCTTTTCGCCAAGGCGTCCTTTTGGAAGGGCAATATTAAGCATCTTATCCATTACTTGCCACCTCCTACATTAAGTCTGTCGAGTTCATCAAGGTAAACAGCAAATCCTATAGCAGAAGATTTTCTTCCCATCTTCTTCATAAGTTTGTCGTATCTGCCTCCGGAAAGAACGCTTCCTGCAAGGCCGCCGATAAAGCCTTCAAAGATTACCCCGTTGTAGTAATTCATATTTCCTGCTGCAGAAAAGTCTATCTGAACTTTTTCAATATAGCTTTCGCCAAGTGCAGCTATTGTTTCTTTTAAGTCTGCCACGCTTGCTTCGCAGGCTCTGCCTTTTGCAAGAGCTTCAAGCTTTGGGAATACCTGCTGAGCTGTTCCGTAGATTGTAAGCAGTTCTTTTAAGTTTGCTGCGGCAGTATCGTCTAACTCGTTTTCCTTAACAATAGCATCTATGCCGTGAAGGTTCTTTTCTCCAACGCACTTAAGAATGCTCTGCTGAATTTCTTCATTTGAGGAGATGCTGCATACAAAATCTGAAAGTACATCTAAATCTGAAATCTGGAGTACATAGTTTTCAGAAATTGCTTCAAGGCTCTGAGCTGCAAGGCTTAAAACCTCGGCAGTTTCTTCTTTGCCGATTTTGCCAAGACATTCAATACCGGTTTGAAGGATTTCTTTAAAGCTTCCTGTGCCTTTAGAAATTCTATATACGGATTCGTTGTAGCAAAGTTTTTGAAGCTCGCCGGAATCCTTAAGATTTTTAATAATGGAAAGGGTAACGTCTGGCTTTAAAGCTTTGAGCTTACCGTTTGTGTCTGTAAATGTAATTAAACTATCGGAAATAAGGTAGTCCTTATTCTTGCTGTAAAGATCGTATTCCTCAAACTTGCTCATGCGGTACTGTCTGTAGCCGCTTTCTCTGTAGAGCGAGCGGAGGGCAAATATGGTCTTTTCCGAATCATCTAGTAGTTCGTAACTAAATCTCATTATTTATCCTCGTTTTCTTTAAGACGTTGAGTTGCTAATTTGTATCCGCCCGACCCATAATTCATGCATCTGCTGACGCGGCTTATGGTGGCGGTGCTAATACCGATTTCTTCGGCTATTGTTCTGTAGTTTTCACCCTTATCAAGGAGCATAGCTGCATCCAATCTTTGGGCCATATCAAGAACTTCTCTTATGGTACAAACATCATCGAAAAATGCTGCGCATTCCTCTGGTGTTTGGAGTAAAGAGATGGCTTTATAGAGTCTTTGTGTAGATTCATTATGAAAGCTTTGCATAATTGCTCCCTTATATAATAATATAGATAACATATTAACGTTTTATCATTATATCACGTTAGCGTGATAAAGCAAGAAAACATTTAAAAATTTTTTGAAAAATTTCATAAAAAAAGAGGGCCCGTTAGGCCCTCAAGTTTCAAATTATTAAAGTTCAACTGTGTAATATGTGATATCTACGGTTTCCGGCTTTCTAATTCCTACGCAGATCCACATTCTGTTTGCCATCCATTCACGGCTCTTGTCGTAAACTTCAATCTTTGGAGCTGTTACAAAATAGTAGTGGCTTGGGTCGACAAATCCACCATTTACAACGGTCTGAACATCTTCTGGGGGTACTGTTCTAATACCGTCGTTCTGAATGTAGATGGATGTTCCATCGTCAAAAGCAACTCCGTATCTAGCAGAAATATCTGCCTTTCCGTTTGGACGAATAATCTGGCTGTCGATTCCGCCTGGAAGAAGCTTTCCGTTGTTATTGTCGATTCCTGTTACTGTTCCTCCAGGGATAACGATAAGTCTTCTTCTGCCTTCGCCGGAAAGATCGCATCCGACTTCAATTGCAGGGTCTACACTGCAAGAAACTGTAAACTGTTCTTTTAAAAATGGCATATTACCCTCCTTGAAATTTCAATGTTTATTGCTTTTATTATACCACAACAAAGAATCCTAATTTGTTTTCTTTTTTGTGTTTACGTTTAATAGAACTACGGCGGAAAGTACAAGTACAATGCCTATAAAGGATGAGATGCTCATGGTTTCGTGGTAGATTACCACACCGATTATGGATGCAACAACTGGCTCTAAAGAAGCTAAAACCGAAGCTTTTCCTGTTTCCATACCAGAAAGTCCGTATGTGTAGATTAAGTATGGAATAAAGCAGCTAAATACTCCGGCTGCAATTACCCAGAAAAAGCCTGGAAGGGAAGCTGTCATTGGCACCCAAAGACCCTTTACTCCCCAAATTGCAGCGGCGCCGATAGATGCTAAAATGCAGCTATAGAAGTTTATTACAAGGCCTGTGTAGCCACGGTTCATGGCAAATCTTGCGAAGATGCTAAAAAGTGCGTATCCTAAGCCAGAGCCTAAACCGTATAGCAGTCCTTTTGTTGAAATTCCAAGGCCTGACCCATTTGCAATACCTGACACCAAAGCGCATCCAACAAAGGCTAGTACTAAAGCAATCAGCTTGTTTCTTGTAATCTTTTCCTTAAAAAGTATGGCAGAAAGCACCATAACAATAGTTGGGGCAGTGTACAAAAGTATTGCAGCTGTTGATAAGCTTGTAATGCTAATTGCTTGGAAGTAGCAGAATGTGAAAAATAGCAATGCTAATATTCCGCTCCCTAAAAAACACCAAAAGTCCTTGAGCTTAATTTTTAGGCTCTTAGGGTTTTTTAATACTATGGATATTCCAAAACAAATTGCCGCTACAGAGCATCTTGCAAGCACGGCTCCCGATGAATCTATTCCAAACTGTGCCAGGTTTCTTGTAAAGAAGCCCATAAAGCCCCAGCAAAAACCTGCACCTAAAACGGATAAAACATACTTATTCAATGTAATCACCTTATTATGGTATAATGAATAGTTATAAAACAACAATAAACTATACTACAAACATTATTGGTATGCAAATAATATGGATAGAGTAAAAAACGCTTTAAGTAAAGTTAATAACAGACCTAATGTATCCGGAAAATACGATTACGGAAAACTCCTTATTGTGGCAGGAAAGCCTTCAATGATGGGCGCTGCAATTATGGCGGCAAAGGCAGCCTTTAGAGCAGGCGTAGGCCTTGTAGTTGTGTCTTGCGACCCATCTCAGCACCCGGTAATTCACAACGCAGTGCCAGAAGCAATGTGCGTAGGAAGAAATATTAAAACTTCTGAACTTGCAAAGTACAGTGCTGTAGCTTTTGGCCCTGCTGCAGGAAAAGACGATGAAGCGGCAGGCCTTTTATACAAGATTATGAACGAATACAATGGCCCACTTGTATTAGATGCAGATGGCCTTACTATTCTTGCTGAAAATAAATCAATTGCAGACAATCATAAATGCAAATTAATACTTACACCTCACGAAAGAGAGGCTGCAAGACTTTTAGATTGCAAAGCAGATGCAGTAATAAATAACAGAGAAAGAGCTGCACAGGTAATGTACGAAAAGTACAGCGCATCTGCAACTTTGGTTAAGGGCTATGAATCTAAAATCTGTGTTGGCGAAGAAGTATTAACAAACCAAACAGGGAACAGCGGTATGGCCACAGCCGGAAGCGGCGATGTACTTACAGGAATTGTAGGTGCTTTTGCAGCACAAGGCGTAGATCCTAAAGACGCATTAATTGCTGGTGCATATGTTCATGGCAAAGCCGGAGATTTAGCTGCAGAAAAGTATGGAAAAGCAAGTCTTATGGCTACTGATATTATCGAATTCTTACCAAGTGTATTAAAGGAAGTATAAATGTCTTCGGCAAAAGAATCTAAAACGATGGCTCTGTGCGGAGTAATGTCCGCTTTAGCAGTAGTGCTGATGTTTATTAACAGCCTCATTTATATAGGCACCTTTACTGGCCCTGCGCTGGCAATGGCAGCCCTTATTCCTGTGCTTGAAGAATATGGGTCAAAGCCAACTCTTATCTCATACATTTGCATTGCAATTATCTGTTTGGTAATTATGCCAGACAAAGAAATGGCATTGTTCTTTGCTTGCATGGGTTGGTATCCAAGTGCAATTAATAAGTTGACTAGCATTAAGCCGGCAGCAGTTTCTGCCATAGTAAAGCTTGCCATTTTTATGGCTATAATGGCTTTAATGTACGGCGTTTTAATGAGAGTTTTAGGTATTGAAACTGATTCTTTTGAAGGTTCCCAATATCTTCTATACATACTTCTTGTTGTAGGTGCATTTGCATTCTTGTTATTCGATGTTGCATACAGAAGATATATGATACTTTGGAAATATAAATTTAGAAAAAAGTTTGGATTTAAGTAATTTTTTAATAAAGGACAACCCAATGAAAATAAAAGCAATACTGTGGGATATAGATGGCACTGTGCTTAACTTTCTTGCAGCTGAAGAGGTGGCTATAAGAAAGGGCTTTAAAAGACTCAATTTTGGAGAGTGCACTGATGACATGTTATCAGACTATTCCGAAATTAATCATAACTACTGGAAGGCTCTTGAGCGCGGCGAATTTACTAAGCCTGAAATCTTAGTAAAAAGATTTGAAGATTTCTTCGGAAAGTACGGTCTTGATACAAGCCTTGCAGGAGAATTTAATACTCAGTATCAGTATGATTTAGGCGAGACAATTTGCTTTAATGATAACGCCTATGAATTGGTCGAGGAACTTAAGGCAAGCTATAAGCAATATGCTGCCACAAACGGCACAGCAATTGCTCAGCACAAGAAATTGTCTTTATCAGGTTTAGATAAACTTCTAGACGGATTCTTTATTTCAGACGAAATTGGATTTGAAAAACCAAGTAAGGAATTCTTCAAATTCGTTGTTGAAAAGCTCGAAGCAGCTTTTGGCCCAGTAAATCCCGACGAAGTAATTATTATCGGTGATTCTCTTACAAGTGATATGCGAGGCGGAGTAAACGCAGGAATAAAAACTTGCTGGTACAACCCAAATGCTGCAGTAAACGATTCGGGTTTAAGTTTGGATTTTGAAATAAGCAATTTAAATCAGATAAAAGATATTTTAAATAAGGAATAAAAAATGGCACAGATAGATGAATTAAAAGCTGTAATAAAGCGCCTTCGCGCAAAAGACGGATGCCCATGGGATAGAGAGCAAACTCATGCATCTCTTAAGAAAGACATTGTAGAAGAAGCTGCAGAAGTAATCTGCGGAATTAATGTTTACGAAGAAACTGGCAATGCTGAAAGCATGATGGACGAACTTGGCGACTTACTTCTTCAGGTGGTTATGCAGGCAGAAATTGCAGACGAAGAAGGTTTGTTTAATTTCGAAGACGTTGCTAAAAATGTAAAGGAAAAAATGATTAGACGCCATCCTCATGTGTTTGGCGATGTAAATGCAGAAACTAGTGAACAGGTTCTTAAGAACTGGGCAGAAATTAAGAAGGTAGAAAAAACAGGCAAGATGTGGATGGACGAAAAAATCCCAGAAGCCTTCGACGAAGCAATGGAACTCTTAAAAGTAACTAAGGCAAAGAAGCTCGAAAAACTCGCAAAGACTAAAGAAGAAAACAATGCTTAATAAATTAAAATCGCAAATTGGAAACATTCTGTTTTTAATTGAATATTGTGTTTATGCACTTATCATAGGTGCTGTTGTAGCAGCTGCGGGTACAGCTTTAGGTAAAACTGTAAGCTATGCCACTTCATTTAGAAATCAGAATCCGTATATAATTTGGCTTCTTCCGTTGGCAGGTCTTTTAATAGTATTCTTTTATAGACTTCCAAAGGAAAATGCAAACTTCGGTACAAATAGAATTCTTCAAACAGTAGATAAGAACGATGAAGGAGTGCCATTCTTTGCGGCTCCATTAATATTTATCGGAACTTCGCTTACTCACTTGTTTGGCGGATCTGCTGGAAGAGAAGGTGCTGCATTGATGCTTGGTGCAAGCCTTTCTGGCACCATTGGAAGAATAGTAAGACTTCCTCATAGAGATATGCGTATCATTTCTATGTGCGGTATGGCAGCTGGCTTTACAGCACTCTTTGGTACACCTCTTGCTGCAGGCATATTCGCTCTTGAAATATTAGGAAGTAAGATTCAGTATGGAGCAATGCTTCCTGTAATGCTTACTGCATATATAACAAAAGTTTTTGCACAGATGTTTGGCGCTCATGCTGAAAGCTTCACACTTCATGTAGAACCTCAGTTCGAAGCAATCACTGCTCTTAAGGTTTTGCTTCTCGGTGTGTTTGCTGCAATTCTTTCAATGATTATGTGCGCAGTACTTGAGGGCACTCATCATGTATATGTAAAGCTTATAAAAAATACTTATGCAAGAGTGTTTATTGGTGGCCTTATTGTATCAATTGCAATTTATTATCTTGGACCACTTAAGTACGCAGGCGCAGGTGGAAACATTATAGAAGCAGCACTTGAAGGAAAGGCTGATACATTTGCTTTTGCAATTAAACTTATACTTACTGCACTTACTTTAGAGGCTGGTTTTAAGGGCGGCGAAA
>JAKSSI010000050.1 GCA_024403175.1 Clostridia bacterium | reverse complement strand
AAAGAAGGAAGAAAACTTTGCTGAAGAAGTAGCTAAGCAGATGCAGGGCTAATTCAAACACAAAAACAAATCAATTTACTTAAAGACAAAGACGCTAAAAGGCTCGCAGGATAATTCCTACGAGCCTTTTTGTTTGTCTAATTATTATGCTGTGAAAATCTTAATTGCCTTGCTTACAAATTCTGCAGTGCCTCTGCCTGCGGCAGCATCTATATTCTTTCTAAAATCGTTGCTGGTATACATATGACCAAGTCCTGCAAGAATTTCATTTGTGCAGGTGTAGAACTGCTTGCTAATGTAGTCCTGAAGAACCTTAACTTGATTCTGAACAGCTGGGTCGGCAGGGTCTTTATCAATCATTTTGCCAAACTCAGACATAATATCAAGCATATCACTTCTGAAAATAGATTCTTGTTCTACTGTATAGTTTTTTTCTTCATATTCTTTATATGCGTCAGTGTGGCCCCAAGTTTCCTTAGCCTGCTGAGCGTATTCCTTCATTTTTTCTTGATCCATAATTATTCCTCCGTTAGGTATAGTATATACTATTATAGAGAATTTTTCTTTGTTTTATAGTATAATAAAATGATTAATTATGTGAACAAGGAGCATTTCAGTAAGTGGATACGAATTACCACATCATAATTATTGGAAGTGGACCTGCAGGTCGTTCTGCTGCACTTTATGCTGGAAGAGCTAAGAGGAAGACGCGTGTAATAGAGCAGGCATCTTATGGTGGACAGATTACTTCTACTGCTGAAATTGAAAACTATCCTGGATCTCTGCCAGATGAATCTGGAATTTCGCTTGTAACTCGTATGCGAGACCAAGCTATTAAGTTTGGCGCAGAGTTCCTTACTGATCAGGTTATAGCTGTAGACTTCAAAACAAGTCCTAAGGGCGTGTTTACTTTTGGTGCGGACTATTTTGCCAAGGCCGTTATTATTGCCTCTGGTGCAAGCCCTATGAAGCTTTCTTGCCCAGGTGAAGAAAAGCTTACAGGCCGAGGAATTTCATACTGTGCTACATGCGATGCAGCATTTTTTGAAGGGCTTCCAGTATACGTAGTTGGCGGAGGAGATGCTGCCGTAGAAGAGGCTATGTATCTTACGAAATTTGCTTCTGAAGTTACAATCATTCACAGAAGAGACCAACTTAGAGCTGCAAAGTCTATTCAGGAAAAGGCTTTTGCAAATCCTAAGATTAAGTTCATGTTCGACAGCTTTGTAAAAGAGTTTATTGGAGAAGATAAACTTGATGCAATGCTTGTTCAGAATATTAAAACAGGTGAAATTACTAAGGTTCAGCACGATATGTTTGGTGTGTTTGAATTTATTGGTTTTAAGCCTTCTACAGAGCTTTATGAAGACCAGCTTCCACTTGAATTTGGTTACATAAAGACTGATGAAGAAATGGAAACAGCTGTTGAAGGCGTTTTCGCTGCAGGAGACTGCAGAGATAAGTCTTTAAGACAGGTTGTTACAGCGGCTTCCGATGGTGCTATTGCAGCAGTTAATGCAGCTAAATACATTGAAAATCTTTAAATTTTAAGGAGACTTAGAAATAGATGAACGAAACTCAGGTTTTAAAACCATGGGTTGTTATGGTTGTCGACGATGACAACATGAACCTTAGAAGAGCTGAAGTAGTGCTTAAAAAGCAGGGATACAGCGTTGTTAAAGCAGCATCTGGTATGGAATGTCTAGAGCTGCTTAAAACCACGTTTGTAGACCTTATTTTGCTTGATATTTTAATGCCAGAAATGAATGGCTTTGAAGTAATGGCGCAGCTGCAATCAGACTCTAAAACTAAAGAAATTCCTGTTATTTATCTAACTGCAGACAACACTCCAGAGGTTGAAATTCAATGCTTTAAGAGTGGTGCAATGGATTTTGTAGTAAAGCCTTTTGTAAATGATGTACTTGCCCAGCGAGTTTGGAGAATCTTAGAACTTAAACGACTTCAAAACGAAATGAGCAATTACAATGCAAGGCTTGAAAAAGAAGTTGAAATCCAAACAGCCAATGTTGTAAAGATGCATAATAAGCTAATTCTTGGTATGGCCGAGATGGTAGAAGGGCGCGACCCAAACACCGGTGGTCACATTAAGAGAACTAGTGCTGTTATTCAAATCTTTGCAACTCATTTGGAAAAGCATAGCAATATGTTCGAAGCTGGATTCCTTAAAAAACTTGTTAAGGCTGCGCCACTTCACGATCTTGGAAAGATCACCATAGACGATGCTATTTTACGAAAGCCAGGAAAGTTTACTGTCGAAGAATTTGATTGTATGAAATCTCATGCGGCTAACGGCGGGGAAGTACTTAATAAAATATTCGATGAAGAGGACGATCCACAGTTCTATAAAATCGCTTTAAATATAGCAAAATATCATCATGAAAAATATGATGGCAGTGGTTATCCTTGTGGATTGAAAGGCGATGAAATACCTTTAGAAGCAAGAATTATGGCTTTAGCTGATGTTTTCGATGCTCTTATTAGAAAAAGATGCTACAAAGAGTCTTTCCCCTTTGATATTGCCTTCAATATCATAAATGATTCTAAAGGATCGCACTTCGACCCAGTTTTAACTGAAATGTTTGAAGAGTGCAGAGAAGAACTTGAAACGTATTATTCTAAGATTTAGGACTAGTTATCATGAGCAATAAACCTTTCTATAAAAGAACAAAGTTTTGGACTGGAATCATTGCAATTTTACTTTTATTTTCAATTGCACTTGGTACCAGCTATCACTATTTTAATAGACTGGAAAGGACAAATATTCAGTCTGAAGGTCAGCTGAGACTCTCTAACATTGCAGGGCAGGTAGAAAACTCCTTAACAAAGGCTGAAAGCTATGCTGAAAAATTTGCTTCAGATCTGGAAATTTTATCGGTTGGAAATAATGGTTTAAGTGCTAGAACCATTAACAGTTTTATTCATAACCGTAATATTGAATTGGTCGAAATTACCAATGGAACATGTACAGCAAATTACGTAGCTTACGATGGGAAACTGTATATGGAAAACTTTGTTCCAACTGCTCACTTTCACTTAACAGAAAGAGAATGGTATGTTGGTGCTCTTAAAAATGCAGGCAAAGTATTTATAACAAATCCTTATACTGACGCCAATACTGGCGAACTTTGCTATTCCATTTCCAAGCTTTTAAGCGATGGTAAAACTATTATCGGTATGGATTTTACCATGACCGATATTCAAAATTATATTGATGAAATGAGTGCCAGCATTGACGGTATTTCTATTATCGTTAATGAAAGTGGTACTATTATTGGCCATACAGATAACTCTTTTGTAGGTAAGAATTACGAAGTTTTAGATTATAGTGAACTTATCGAAAAGGTTTTCAATCTTTACGGTAATTACTTTGAATATAAAACTCTTGACGGTGTAAATTACACTGTTTTCTCCGACAAAACATCCTTTGGCTGGTATCCAATTGTATGTATCCCTGCATATATTATGAACTCTGGTGTAAGTGCAGGATCATTAATTGTTAATTCCTTAATTGTACTTTTTGCTTTAGCCTTTCTTATTACTTACATTCTTTTCTACAAGAAGAATTCTGATATGGAAGGTGCTTTGGAAAGTCGCGATAAGGTAATTAGCCATGCCTTCACAGAACTTAGCAGACCTGTTTCTATTATCTTAAATCAGGTTGAACTAAATAGAAGTCTTAATAAGGGAAACTTCGGAACTACAGATTTAATTAAAGAATCTGCCGAAGAGCTTTCTGATTCTCTTAAAAACCTTAATTCTCTTACAAAAATTACGCGCGAAAACGTTGAAAAGGATCTGAAGAAAAAGCTTTCCGATGATTCTGCCGATACAGGTTCGTACAAAAGACAAGGCTCTTTAATCATTACAGTTCTTGTTATTGCCGCAATTGTTTCTATCCTTGTAAATACATTAACTCAGTTTAACTACGTTAATGCTCGAATGGAAATGGAATCTGACGTTTATTCTTCTCAGGTTAAGAGCTGGATTGATACTAACATTACTTTAACCAACGACATGGCGCTGCACCTTGGTGCGAATCCAAATATGTACGAAGATTATGAATATTCAGTTAAGTACATCGATAATGTTGTAAAAGATAATTCAGATATTTCTGTTGCATATATTGTAAATCCATCTTGGGAACACACTGTTATTATGAATAACGGTTGGCAGCCTACTGACCCAAATTGGCATGTTGAATCAAGAGATTGGTACGTTGACACAATTCTTTCTGAAAACGGATTTAACATTTCAACGCCTTATAAAGATGAACAGACTGGAATGTACTGTGTTACATTCTCTCAACTGGTAAAGGATGAAGCAGGGGAAATTATAGGGCTTGTAGGTATCGACTTCTATATGGATACCCTTATTAATATCCTTGGTGAAAGCTATACTAACGATGGTTATGCTTTCCTTACAGACCCTAACTACATAATTCTTAATCATCCAAATGTAGACTATCAAATGAGTTCTACTAAATCTGTAAATGCGGCTGAAACAGAATATCGAGGTGCTTTGGTTGCTGAAAAGCTTACTAACATTAAGGATTTCAAAGGATCTAAAGTTGCTCTTGCATCAAGAGAAAAAAGATCTGGATTTACTGTAGTTACTGTTAAGGATTTTTGGAGTATTTATTCTACACTGATTCTTTCTGACGCTATGCTTTTGCTTATTTTCGCGATAAGTGTTGGCGTTATTATTGTCATTATTAGATTTATGGCAAAATGGCAGGAAAGACTTAATCATAAACTTAAACTTGCAGCCGATGAGGCCATAGCTGCGGGTAAGGCAAAGTCAGACTTCTTAGCTAATATGTCACACGAAATTCGTACTCCTATTAATGCTGTTTTAGGTATGAATGAAATGATAATGCGCGAAGCCAAAGATCCTGTAATTCAGGAATATTCTTCAGATATTCAGTCTGCAGGCCGTACGCTTCTTTCCATTATTAACGACATTTTAGACTTCTCTAAGATTGAATCCGGTAAGATGGAAATTGTTCCAGTTGATTACGATGTAAGCTCTGTAATTAACGACCTTGTTAATATGATTGCCACAAGGGCAGAAAAAAAGGGCCTTGTATTAAATCTTGATATAGATGAAAATCTGCCAGCTAAGCTTTATGGTGACGACGTTAGAATCCGCCAGATTATTACAAACATTCTTACAAATGCAGTTAAATACACTGATAAGGGTTCTGTTACACTTACTATTAAAGGGTCTGAAATTAAGAAGACTGAAGGCGAAAAGGATAAGATTAGACTTTTAGTTTCAGTAAAGGATACTGGCAAAGGCATTAGACCAGAAGATATGAAGAAGTTATTTAGTAGCTTTACTCGTATCGATGAACGTGCCAATAGAAATATTGAGGGTACTGGCCTTGGCATTACAATTACATCTAGACTTTTGCATATGATGGATAGTAATTTGGAGGTTACTAGCGAATTTGGTGTAGGTTCGGAATTCTATTTCAACTTAGAACAGGTTGTTGTTGACAGTACTCCAATCGGTGATTATAAGCATCGTTTCAAGGAATCTTTAAAGCCTGCACAGGTGGCTATAAAGCATGTAATTCCTAAAGCAAGAATTCTTTTAGTAGATGATACTGAAATGAATTTAAAGGTTGAAACAAGACTACTTAAGCGAACAAAGGCCATTGTAGATACGGCATCTGGTGGAAGAAAGGCTCTTGAAATGCTTAAAGAGCAAAAGTACGACATTGTTTTCTTAGACCATATGATGCCTGATTTAGATGGTATTGAAACACTTCAGGAGGCTAAAAAGCAGAATCTTGTTGAAAACACACCAGTCATTGCTCTTACAGCCAACGCCATAGCAGGTGCTAAGCAGTCTTATCTTGAAGCAGGATTTGATGATTATCTATCAAAACCTGTTAAGGGTGAAGAAATTGAAAAAATGTTGTTTAAATATATTCGTCAGGAGTTAATTGAAGAGGAAGAGTAATGAATATAGATCTTATTAGAGAAAAATTATCTGAACTTGATTATGAAACAGGCCTTGCTTATTGTGCCGACGACCCGGAATTTTTCGAAGAAATGATGGGTGAATACGCTAACGATAAATATAATCAAATCAACGAATTCTTTAATGCAAAGGATTGGAAGAATTACGAAATTCTTGTTCATGCTTTAAAAAGTAGTTCAAGAACTGTAGGCTTTACATCATTTGGTGATGTGTGCGAAAAAATGCAGTTTGCTGCAGCTGATGCCAACGAAGAATATATTCTCGCAAACCATTCTCAACTAATGGCAGAGTACAAAAAGTACTTAGATGTCATCCACGAAGCTGAATAATATAACATTATCGCATAAATATATGTTATAATAGTAAATTGAAATAAAGTGTTATTTACCAAAGGAGGAGCTATGGCCACTGGTAAAACTGCTAAATATAAAAGAGTGCTGCTTAAGGTAAGCGGCGAAGCACTTTCTTGCGAAGATGGAAAGGGAATTAGCCCTGAAAAACTTGCAAAAGTTGCTAAAGAAGTTAAATCATTAGTTAAGATGGGTGTTCAGGTTGGTATTGTTGTCGGCGGTGGCAATTTCTGGCGTGGTAGAACATCTGGCGATATGGATAGAGCGCTTGCAGATCAGATTGGTATGCTTGCTACTTGCATGAACGGTCTTGCTTTAAAAGATGCGCTTTCCACAGCAAAGATTGAAACAAGACTATTAACAGCTGTTTCAATGCCATCTGTTGCTGAACCATATACTATCAATAGAGCTAGAACATTACTCGATAAAGGCGTTGTTGTAGTATTTGCTGGCGGCACAGGAAGCCCATTCTTCTCTACAGATACAGGCGCAGCTTTAAGAGCTGTAGAAATTCAAGCAGACGTAATTCTGCTTGCTAAGAAGGTAGATGCTGTTTACGACAGCGACCCAGAAATCAATCCTAACGCTAAGCGTTTCGATAAAATTACTCATACTGAAGTTCTTGAAAAAGATCTTAAGGTTATGGATTCAACCGCAGCTTCTCTTTGCAGAGATAACGGCATGAAGATTCACGTATTCGGCCTTGCTGAAAAGAATGCAATCGTTCGTGCTTGCAAAGGCGAAAAGATAGGTACAGTTGTTTACTAGGAGGACACAAATGGGAGCTCAGGAAATTTATAAAGAAAAAATGGACAAGACACTTCACGTTCTTAAGTCCGAATTAAATAGCGTTAGAGCTGGAAGAGCTAATGCATCTCTTCTTGATCAGATTGCAATCGATTACTATGGTACACAGACACCAGTTAAGAATCTTGCTAACATTCAGACACCAGACCCAAGAAGCATTACAATTCAGCCTTTCGACCCATCCGTTACAAAGCTTATTGAAAAGGCTATTATGGTTTCCGACATTGGAATTAACCCTAACTCCGATGGTAAGGTTATCAGACTTGTAATTCCACCGCTTACAGAAGAAAGACGTAAGGATCTTGCTAAGCAGATTAAGAAGCTTGGAGAAGAAGCAAAGGTTGCTGTAAGAAACTGCAGAAGAGACGCTAACGATCAGATTAAGAAGGACGAAAAAGACGGACTTCTTACAGAAGATGATGTTAAGAAGGAATTAGATCAGATCCAGAAGTCCACTGACAAGTGCATGAAGGATATTGATTCTATGGTTGCAGAAAAAGAAAAAGAACTTATGGAGCTGTAGTGAATAACGCTCTTGATAAAAACAGAATACCTCAGCACGTTGCCATCATTATGGATGGCAACGGCCGCTGGGCCAAGGCGCGTGGCCAGGTAAGACTTTTCGGTCATAATGCGGGTATGGAAGCGCTTAGAGAAATAGTCAGGCATTCACAAACATTAGGTGTGAAGTACCTGACTGTTTATGCTTTTTCAACTGAGAATTGGAAACGTCCTGAAGACGAAGTTTCAGGGCTTTTTAAGCTGCTTATAAAGTACTTTGGTAGCGAAATTAAAGAGCTGAATCAAAATAATGTTAAAGTTCAAATCTTAGGAGATTGGAGTAAACTTCCAAAGGCTTCAAAGGATTCGATTGAGGATGCTTTAAAAACCACAGAAAACAACACAGGTCTTGTATTTTCCATTGCTTTAAACTACGGCGGTAGAGATGAAATTGTAAGAGCTGTTAAACAAATCGTAGCAGAAAATACTGCTCCGGAAGAAATTACAGAAGAGCTTATTGGTTCTAAGCTTTACACTGCTAATATCCCGGACCCTGAACTTATAATTAGAACCAGCGGTGAGGTAAGACTGTCAAACTTCTTAATATGGCAGGCTGCATATTCTGAAATTGTAATTACATCGGTATT
>JAKSSI010000005.1 GCA_024403175.1 Clostridia bacterium | reverse complement strand
TCCTCATACGAATTATACCGAGGAAGAATTAAAACTAATCGTTAAGCACGAACTAATTCATATTATGCGAGAAGATTGTAGTGCAAAACTTTTCATTGCCATGTGTAATGCTTTCTGCTGGTTCAACCCTCTTATGTGGGTTGCGATGAAAAAGTGTACTGAAGACTTAGAACTTTCTTGCGACGAATTTGTTTTAGAAGACACTAACAAAGAAGATAAGGAACTTTACGGGAATCTAATTCTCTCGACTGCAGGAAATGAAGCCGGTTTTACCACTTGTCTTTCTGCAAACGCAAATGCGTTAAAGTATAGGCTTACAAATATTTATAGACCTAAACGAAAGTTTAGCGGCGGCATTTTCGCAGGAATTGCAATGGCAATAATGCTTATTACAAGTGGCTTTATTGCCCTCTCTTATAATCACCAAACAACCGCCGATGTTTTCAATGCAAATGTTGGTAGCATAAGTGAAGGAAGTCGTTGGTCGTTAGAGAAAAATAACAAATTCAGTTTTTACGAGTGCATCGACCCAAAAGCTTTAGATGATTATCTTATGAATCTAAAGATATGCGATGTAACAGGTAATTATGATAATAGATTCTGTGACAATGAATTTTATTGTCATTACGAAACCAGCGAAGGTTTGGTAATAATAACTTTAAATGATTCAGAACTTAGATATTCCCCTCTTTACACAGCAGGAAGAAAAGATGCTCACACTTACCAATTAGATGAACCCGTTGATTGGGAATATATTGAATCATTATTAATTAGAGAGGACCAAGACAATGCAACGTATTGATAGAATAAAATGTATGGAAGAAAAGTTTGATAAAGCTCTAAAGGCAGTAGAAGAACTAGATGCAGCTTTAGAGAACTTTGAGGCCGTAATTCCCGAAATAGAAGAACTTATTGCTTATTATGAATTAAATCTTTGGCGAAGAGATTTCGCCGCTGATGAGGCTGGAAAATTGCCTTCTGACTTAAAGCGCGGCGTCCTATCTGAGGACGGCATTTATAATCTGCTAAGTGATTATCAAAGACTTAAAGAGTTGCTATAAATAGCAAATAAAAAGCTCGGCGCCCTACAATGCCGAGCTTTTTAAGTCTTATTGATGTTTATTTTTCAGGACTAGGTAATCCCTTGTCAAACACAGCCTGGAACATAATTCTATGAACTGTGCCATCGGATGGAAGTGTAATTGTATCGTCTATTGTAAAAATATCGACATCATTACGATAGCCATCTAAATTAGTTACTCCAAAGGACTGAACCCATTTTAAATAGTGTGTACTAACACTGAAATCACTTGCACCACAACCGCAGTAAGCATACTGAATTGGATACTTCTTTGCCACTACGTAGTTGTATCTCCACTTGAAATTACCATTTTCCTTAAGAAACTTTTCTACACATTCATCGCAAAGTTCTACAAGGTAGTCATAATCTGCCTTAGCTTTGCAATTGAAGAAAACTTCTTGGGTCATGATAAGGAAATGCACACCGGATGATATAGGATTATCGATATGCTGTTCCTTTAAAACATCTACCTTAACTGGTGGATGTTTTCTTTTCCAAGGCCTTTCAACTATAGGCTTTATAGTTCTTAATATAGCTACAGCAGCTATGAATACAACAACTGTAAGTGGTATATGATGCCATGTTACATATGTAAACGCAGCTGCACCTATAGCAAGTGCTGTGCAAATAAATTCAATCATTAGTTTTTACTTAAAAACTTCCTTAGAGTATGCGTCGATTTCAGCTGTTAATGCTTCATATACGCCAGGGAATGTGGATACTGGAAGCCCCTGAGAAGCATTAGGAATGAAGTAAAGCTTACCACAAGCGTCGCAAGCTTCTCTTACCTTCTGTCTTACGATTTCCTGTGTCCAGTGTGGGTTATCAACGTCAGCAGAGTCGATACCACCCATGAATGTAATCTTTCCGCCATACTGCTTGATAAGTTCAGGAATGTTGTTTGTGTTCATAACACCCTGCCAAATATCAATACCCATGTCGATCATATCTGGAACAAGTGTTGCAGCGTAGGAGTCAGAGTGGTGAATAATGAGTTCTACGCCGTGGCTCTTGTAATATCCGTAAATCTTTTCATATGCAGGCTTATAGAATTCCTGGAACATTTCTGGTGACATGAATGTGGAAATCTGTGTTCCCCAGTCATCATGATGGAAAAGTGCATCTGGCTTAATGTACTTGCAAATTTCTGCTGCATAGTCGAGTTCAAATTCTGTGATGCAATCGATGAGTTCGTGCATTTCATCAGGATTTGTATAGAGATACATCATTGTGTTCTGGATTTCGCAAAGATAGTGGCACTGTTCGAATACGCCTGGTGCGAAGAATGGTGTTACAAACTGTTCTTTACGATCGATAGCTTCTGCTGCAGCGATGTATGGTTCCCATTCTTCTGCATCATATACTACTCTTGGAACCTTTACGTAGTCCTTCCAGTGTTCGATATCCTTTACAACGATCTTGTCAGCTGTGTGTACTGGGAATGGACCAGGTGTTCCTTCTGGGTAAGACTTTGTTACACCCCAAGCGTTAACAACGTTGTGTTCACCGTACTTTGGGTTAGGGTTTCTCTTACCGAACGGAGATCCCATAACGATGCCAAATGCTTCGTACTGGTTTACGAATCTATCTGGATTTCCCCCGTGAATTGTTTCGAGAAGATTTTGTCTTTTTGTTAACATGTTTTTTCTCCTTAATCAGTGATGAGGTGATAGGCGCCGCAAAGCACCTATCACCCATTGGTTTATTATTATATTTGTTATTATAGGCGAGTAATTATATTTTTTGCAACTACTTCATTGCATCAATCTTAGCCTGAGCTTCTGCAACCTTTTCCTTTGTAAGCTTGTAGCATGTGAGAAGGAGTACAAGACCTACTGCGCAGAAGATAGCTGGAACGAGTGCGAATGGAATTGTCATTGTCTGACGAGCTGTGCCTTCGAGTACAACACCGGATACCCATCCTGCAGCGTTAAGAGCAGCAGCGATGATAACACCACGGAGGAAGATAGCAGCCTTGAGTGGAATGTTCTGGAGACCCATAATCCAACCAGCAGCGTTCTTTCCTGTCTTTGCTGTTGTGTATGTAACTACGTCTGCATAGAGAGCTGGAGCGATAGCAAGAGCCATACCATAGCAGAAGAATGCGCCTGTCATGCAAGCGATTACAACATTGATGCTTGCATAGGATACATATACACCAAAGAGGCAAGCTGTCATACCGATGTATGCAACGATAGCAGATGTTCTAGCAGAGAGAGCCTTTACAAGGTATCTAGCAACGAAAGCACCTACCATAGCGCCAAGGGAAATACCAAGTGTATACTTGGACATTGTTCCGAGGGAACCCATAGCATCTCTGAAGTAGTAAACTGCAGAAGCCTTAACTACGAAGTTTACGCACCACTTAGCAAGGTCGATGATGATAAGGAAGATAAGCTGTGGGTTTGTGAAGAGAGCAACGAGCATTTCAGAGAAGGACATCTTTGTCTTTACTGCTGTTGGAGCTGCTTCTGTTTCGATGTCTTCATAGCCTTCTGTCATCTTGAAATGAGCGAAGTATGTAACTGCCATGATGATACCAAAGATGAAAGCAACTGCTGCCCACTGGTTCTTCGCACCAACGATTCCACCAACAACGCCTGCGAATGGAAGTGCAACATAGGACCAAATAAGGTTACCAATGTTGTTCCATGTAGCTCTGGAGGAAGCAAGAGTAGCCTTATCTTCAGGTGTCTTACCTACTACAGAAACGAGTGCGGAGTTAGCAACATAAGGGAAGTTCCAGCAAACGTGAGATGCGATAGCTGCAATGATGATAAGCAATGCGGAAAGCATTTCGTTTTCACTGATTCTGATGAACTGGAAAGCGAAGATGAATGGAACGATCCATGGAAGAAGTACTAACCAGGATCTTGTTCTACCATGCTTACCAGCCTTTGTTCCGTTGATAACGGCACCGTACATCCAAGAAAGACAAGCGTCTACGATGGAGAATACGGAGTTTACGAGACCTGCAAGTGTTGGAGTAAATCCAAGAGGACCTGTCATAGTACTCATAAAGTAGAATGTTTCTACATTAGACATAAGTACGAATCCGGCATCGCCAACACCGAATACATACTTCAGAGCTGTACTAAGCTCTTTCTTTGTATTACTCATTATATACCTCCTAAGGTATTAAGCCCGACCCATTTGGTGGAGTGAGGCCAAATGATCGATTTATTTTTAAGCAAAAAGAATATAATTTCCTTACACTCCACGGACATAATATATTTCGCATAGAAACTTATCAATAAAGATTGCGCACTATTTCACAAACTTCCTAATTTCTGTTCTATTTTTTCTTTACCATCCTCAAAAATTAGGATAGAATAAAAACAGTAAAATTAACAAATTTATTCATTGGAGGCGCAAAATGTCCGCGAAGCACGGTCAAAATCCATCAATTGTCCCTAGCAGATTACTTTTAAACATTCAAATTGTGGCTGATGAGCTTGAAAACTACGATTGGAGTTATGAATTGCGTACATCAAACGGAATTCCTAACCTAAAAGAATTTTGTATCTTTTCACCTAATATGCAACTTTGTGAGGATACACTATACTACCTCACCGAAGCAAATGCTCGCCTTTTTCCAATAGATCAGTATGTTTATGTAACAAGAAAGAACTTAAAAGGTTTGGCTCCGCATATTTCAAATATTAGCGACCCATCTGTTTCCGACTTCGAACTTATTAATATCATTCTGGATATCTTCCATAAATATAGAGATTTTGAATCCAGAATGAATTACATTGCAATAAATAATGGTAGTTTGGATGATCTTTGCAGCTTAGGCCTTGAGCTTTTCAACAACCCACTCTACGTTCACGATAAAAACTTCTCAGTACTCTCCTTACCTCAGTTAGTAGTTGGTATGCACAAGTTTGAACGAGGCGAAAGAGACGGGTCGCTGCACATACCACTTTGGCTGGTTAACGAATTCAAATTCGACGAAGCCTACCAGCAAACCTTAAAGCAAAGAAACGCATCTATCTGGGGCACAGGTCACTATACAAGAAATATTCGTACCCTCTTTGTAAACATCTGGGAAGGCGATTATTATTACGGAAGACTTCTAATAAATGAAATCAATTCAGGCCTTAAGCCGGGTCAGTTCAGAATTGCGGAAATTTTTGCCGAATATATTAAATTAATAATAAAGCGCGACAAGCTAACAACAAACCACTACTACAAAGACTACGAAGATACAATTAAAGGCCTTTTGCGTGGTGAAAGAGAACCTAATAGAAAAGATATTGTAGACTTCCTTAGCATTAAGGGCTGGGATATAAACGATGAATACGTTTGCATCAAGTTTAAAACACAAGAAGAAAATCTTTCCATTCACTCTGATACGGTATTAAGAAGTACTCTTCTTGAAGAGTTTTCAGATTGCTTCGATTTCTTTTACGAGCAAAGGCTTTGCTTAATTGTAAACATAACAAAGAATCCTATTACTATCAGCCAGGCTAGAGGCAGAATTGCCACCTTGGTTAGAGATAATTACATGTACTGCGGCATTTCCAACCACATTGAAGGTTTTATGGATATACGTACAGGATTTAAGCAGACAGACATAGTGCTTAAATATATAGGAGAAGAAAAAAGCATCTGGGTACGACCTTTCATAGACATAAGCTTAGACTATGCACTAGACGGCCTTAGAGAAAACTATGAATCAAACTCTTTAATACTACCGCAGCTTATAGTTTTTAGAGATTACGACAATGAACATAGTACAGAATACTTAAAAACCCTTCGTAGCTACATTATGAATGAGCGCGACATACCAAGAACCTCAAAAGAACTTGTAATTCACCGAACTACCCTCACCCACAGACTAGAACAGATGGATAAAATCATTCATTGCGACTTTGAGAACAGTGATTTTAGACTTCACCTATTGCTTTCATTCAAATTATACGACAGAATAATGGGCATTAAACAATAAACACAAGATATATATTGTACAAACACTATATATGGTGTACACTATCTTGTGTTAAGCATATTTTCATGTGTATTTTAGTGCAAGGAGAAGCAATATGAAGTGTCCTTATTGTGAAGAACTCGACACAAAGGTTATAGACTCCCGCCCAACAGAAGAAGGCAAAGCTATCAGAAGACGTAGAGAATGCCCAGGCTGCGGCAAGCGTTTTACCACTTATGAAAAGGTTGAAGAAACCCTCTTTATGGTAGTAAAAAAGGATGGAAGCCGTGCTGCATTCGATAGAAACAAGATTCTCACAAGTATAATGAAAGCTTGTGAAAAACGTCCTGTTTCCGTTGCAAAGATGGAAGATGTTGTAGACGATATTGAACGCGGCCTCAACAATCGTATGGAAAAAGAAATTCCTTCTGAAATCATTGGTGAAAGCGTTATGAACCACCTCAAAGATTTAGACCAAGTGGCTTATGTACGTTTTGCATCTGTTTATAGAGATTTTAAAGATGTCGGCACTTTCGTAGCCGAAGTAGAAAAGCTCCTCGAAGGAGGCAAAAAATAATGAGTGAACTTTTAAGAATTGCTATTGACGGCCCAAGTAGCGCCGGCAAGAGCACAATGGCTAAACGCCTTGCAAAGGATTTAGCCATAGATTACATAGACACAGGCGCTATGTACAGAGCCCTGGCTCTTAAGATTTTTAGAACAGCCATAGATCCAAACAATGAAGAGCAGCTTGCTTCCCTACTTGCTACAACAGATGTAGACTATGCTGGAGGCAGCATCTTCCTTGACGGTGAAAACGTAGACGCTTTAATCAGAACTCAGGAAGTTTCCGAAATGGCTTCTGTAAGCTCTGCAATTCCTGCAGTTAGAGAAAAGCTTGTTGCTATTCAAAAAGCTATGGGTCAGCGTAAGTCTTTAGTTATGGACGGCCGCGATATTGGCACAAACGTACTAAAGGATGTTGCAGAATGCAAGTTCTTCCTTACAGCTTCTTCCTTAGTAAGAGCAAAGCGCAGAGCTTTAGAATATGCTGAAAAAGGCCTTCCTTGCAATGTTGAAGAAGTTCAGAAAGACTTAGAAGCAAGAGATTATAGAGATTCTCACAGAGAAACAAACCCTCTTAAGCAGGCAGACGACGCTATTCTTATCGATTCTTCCGATATGACAATAGAAGAAGTCGTAGCCGCTATGAAAGAGATTATCAAACAAAAGGGATTAAATATAGGTTAGAAAAATGAATAAGTCACTTAAAAAATCTGCAATTTGGTTTGCAGTGTTTGTAGTTTTTACTGCACTTGTTAAGCTTGTAGATGTTAAACCAATCGGCCCAGAAGGCTCTAAAGTTGGTTTCGCAGCATTAAATAACGCTGTGTTCAAACTTTGCGGTACAAGTTCTTTCTTCTACCAGCTAACTCAGTTCTGCGGTTTTGTAGCACTTGGTATTGTTGCTTGCTTTGCCCTTCTTGGTTTAGACCAGCTGATTAAAAGAAAGTCTCTGCACTTCGTTGATTCAAGAATCATTGCAATGGGCGCCTTCTATGTAGTAGTAATGCTCTTCTATGCAATATTCTTATTCGTAGCAGTTAACTACCGCCCGGTTTACATTAACAACGAACCACTTGAGGCATCCTATCCAAGCTCTCACACAATGCTGGCACTTACAGTTGTATTCACTTTCATGAAGTACAACAACTTCTTTAAAACAGCAAGAAGCAAGGTCGATCAGAAAGTATTCCTCATTGCATGCTGGGTATTCATGGTTGTGACAGTAATCGGCAGAGTTCTCTCCGGTGTACACTGGACAACAGATGTTATCGGAGCTGTAATCCTCTCCATTGCAATCATCTATACTTACGACCCACTCGTTGAATTCGTTACAGCAATTCACGACAAAAACGAAAAGAAGCGTCTTGCTCGCAAAGCGCGCGAAGAACGCAAGAATAAGTAAATAAAAAAAGCGACTCGAAAGAAAGAGTCGCTTTTTTAGTGCAATTTTATTAGTTCTTTAAGCTCTGAAGTGGTGCTGGGATTCTTCCTCCACGAGCAATGAAATCTGCAGAAGATTCCTTGTGAACTGGCATAACTGGAGCGTTTCCAAGAAGGCCGCCCATATCGAATTCGTCGCCAACAACCTTATCCTTGAGTGGAAGAAGTCTAACTGCTGTTGTCTTGCTGTTTACCATACCAATAGCAGCTTCGTCTGCAATGATAGCAGCAATTGTAGAAGCTGGTGTGTCGCCAGGAACAGCAATCATATCAAGACCTACGGAACATACGCATGTCATTGCTTCGAGCTTATCGAGGCAAAGTGTGCCAGCCTTTGCAGCAGCAATCATACCTTCATCTTCGGAAACTGGAATAAATGCACCAGAGAGTCCGCCAACGTGGGAAGAAGCCATAACTCCGCCCTTCTTAACTGCATCGTTAAGCATTGCAAGAGCAGCTGTAGTACCATGAGTACCGCAAACTTCAAGACCCATTTCTTCTAAGATTCTCGCTACGGAGTCGCCCTGAGCTGGGGTTGGAGCAAGAGAAAGGTCTACAATACCGAATGGTGTATCAAGACGCTTAGAAGCTTCCTGAGCAACAAGCTGACCCATTCTTGTAATTCTGAATGCTGTTTTCTTAATTGTTTCAGCAACAACGTCGAAGCTCTGACCCTTTACAGACTGAAGTGCGTGGTATACAACGCCTGGGCCGGAAACACCAACGTTAATTACTCTTTCAGCTTCGCCAACACCGTGGAAAGCACCTGCCATGAATGGGTTGTCTTCTACAGCATTGCAGAAAATAACCAGCTTTGCGCAACCCATATCGCTCTTTGCAGCTGTTTCCTTAACGATATTACCCATTAAAGCAACTGCATCCATGTTGATACCTGCTCTTGTGGAGCCAACGTTTACGGAAGAGCAAACAAGCTCAGTTTCAGCTAAAGCTTCAGGGATTGACATAATTAACTTTCTGTCAGCTTCAGTCATACCCTTCTGAACCAGTGCAGAATAGCCTCCGATAAAGTTTACACCGCATTCTTTTCTTGCTCTATCGAGCGCCTTTGCAAATGGAACAAAGTCATTTGTCTTAGAAGCGGCAGCTACGAGAGCCATTGGTGTAACGGAGATTCTCTTATTAACGATTGGAATACCAAATTCGTTTTCAATTCCTTCTGCAGTGCTAACAAGATTCTTAGCATAGTTGCAGATTTTGTCGTAAATCTTTGTGCAAGCAACATTTGGATCTTCGTCGGAACAGCTTAAAAGTGAAATTCCCATAGTAACTGTACGAATATCAAGATGCTGCTGTTCAATCATATCTATGGTTGAAAGAATGTCTTTTTGATTCATCATGGCAATCACCTATTAAATTGTATGCATTGCATCAAAGATTTCTTCGCGCTGAATATGAATGGAAAGACCCATTTCCTTACCAAGATCAGCAAGAGCCCCCTTAAGATCTGCACATGGAACTGTGCAACCAGCTACGTCTACAGCCATGATCATTGTGAAGCTACCATCTAAGATAGTCTGGGAAATATCAAGTACATTTACATTCTTATCTGCAAGAGCAATACAAACCTTTGCGATAATACCAACTTTGTCCTTACCTACTACTGTTACAATTGCGTTCATAATTAACCTCTACATCCAAATTAACCAGAGAAGTACATAACCTGTGATTACAGCGGACAGTGTAAACGGAACGCTGTATTTAAAGAAATCTGAGTTTTTAACTGTATAGCCTTCTTTTCTTAAGATGCCTATACCTGTAATGTTAGCAGATGCACCAACAGGAGTAATGTTTCCGCCGAGTGTGGCACCTACTAAAAGTCCGTAGTATAAGAGCTTTGCATCCATTGCTACGCCGGCCTCGCTAAAGTGAAGAGCCAGAGAAGCTACTACTGGAAGCATTGTAGCTACGTACGGAATATTATCTATAAATGCAGAAATTGCTACAGACATCCAAACGATGATGGAGAATGTCATGAATACTGCGGCTCTTGTTGTGCCGCCGCAGAATCTG
Organism: Clostridia bacterium; assembly: GCA_024403175.1. Next base: position 4,761 of record JAKSSI010000005.1, on the reverse strand, counting down.
TAAATAGCATCTGCAAGAAGATCTATAATTCCGGCTTCTTTGATTCCACCGATAACGATGAATAGTCCAAAGAGAAGCCCAAGTGTATAAAGGTCTATGTCGCCAAGCACTGCTTTAACATGCTCTGTACCCTTTTCTTTAATGCAAGTTCTTACAAGACCTACAATAAAGAATGCCATACATAAAAGACCGTTTGTGATTTCTGGCTTATACATCTGGCCAGGAGCTGCAGCGTCTTTATAAGGAATAAATGAAACTGCAATCAATGCCACTACTGTGAGCACCAGAAGCACTGTAGGAACCTTATCTTCTACCTTAGTGAATTCGTGGACATCTATCTTATCCTTTTCGTTTCTAAACATAATTAGGATAATCAGAGCTGCCACCAAAGCACCTGCTTCTGTGACCCAGAACATACCAGGCTTTCCTGCATCTACAAAGAAGTCTGAGAAGTCTAACTTTGCAGCCTTTGCAAGAAGAATGGATGTTGTATCGCCTACCAGTGTAGCTGCACCCTGCAAGTTAGATGAAATAGAAATGCAGATGATAGTAGCTACTGGTGAAATCTTAAGCTTTTTGCAAATTGCAAGTGCAACAGGAGCTATCATAAGTACTGTTGCTACATTGTCTACAAATGCTGAAATAACTCCAGCAAAAAGACTCATAACGAATATCATCCACTTCGTAGATGATACCTTTGAAATAATGACGTCGGACATAAGTGATGGCATGTGCGAATCAATAAAGAGCTGCACTGTACCCATAGTTCCGGCGATCATCATAAGAACATTCCAGTCAATTTCCCCTAATGCTTTTGAAATGGTGTAAGTAAAGTCTGGAAGTACACCGCTTCCTAGCACTACAAATATTACCGCGGATATAAGAGCTACGAATGGTCTAAACTTTTCTAAAGCAAAGATGCATACATAGGTAATGGCAAATAATATGAGTGCAATGATTGTTGTTGTGTTCAAAAAAATCACCCCTATTTAGTTGCATGTAACCATATTATTATACACTAATATATATAGAATATGAACAATAAAAAACCTTAGAATCTACAAATTCTAAGGTTTGATTTATGAATATTAACTTAAATATCTGAACACGCCTTTTACAAGACCAACTATCTCACAGTTGTCTACGATGATAGGCTCCATGCTGGAGTTTTCAGGCTGAAGTCTTATGTGGCCATTCTCTTTATAAAAGGTTTTAACGGTAGATTCGCATTCGTAGGTGCCATTTATCATTGCTACTACAATATCGCCGTTATTGGCCGTTTTTTGCTGCTGTACGAGGATATAATCACCATCCATGATACCTGCTTCTATCATAGATTCACCATGAACTGTAAGCATAAAGCTGGTACCTTTTCCTACGTACTGAGCAGGCATTGGAAAATAGCCTTCGATGTTTTCTGCGGAAAGAATTGGTGTGCCAGCTGCAACGCGTCCGATAAGAGGAACATCTTCAACATCTGTTCTTTCCTGAACAGCAGAAGCATTCTGGCGAACCGGTGTTTCTCCATCTTGAGGAACGATTTCAAATGCACGGCGCTTACCGGCCTGTTTTCTAATGTAGCCCTCTTCTTCTAAGATTTCCATAGATTTTTGTACTGTGGAAGTAGATTTAATATCTAAAGCCGCACAGATATCTCTAACTGTTGGAGGATATCCGTTTATGCGAATCTGTTCTTTAATAAAGTCTAAAACTTGCTGTTCCCTTGCTTTTAAAGCGCCCATATTTACTCCTTATGTGCTAAAAGTTACAACTTTCCATAGATAGTATAGCACACGAACATATATTTGTAAACATATGTTCGCAAACAAATAACCAATAATCCTTCCACTTGACTTGTTTTTTCAATAAAAAAAGCTCTCGCACGAAGCGAGAGCTTTTATTTTTGCTTCTTAGAAGATTAAATTACTTCTTGTTGAATGCATCGAATACAGCCTTAACCTGTTCGTCAGCTGTCTTTGTGAGAGCATTGATTTCGTCATATGTGTATACAACGTATGTGTTGGAAGAACCAAGAGCCTTAACTCTAGCCATGTAATCTGGCTTGTCAAGGATACCAGCGCAAGCCTTGCTGATCTGTTCAGCTGTTTCCTTGCTCATGGAAGCTGGTCCGTAAATTGTCATTGGCCATGCGCATACAAGACCTTCAGCGTCCTTAGCGTTCATTCCTGGAAGATCTGTTACGATTGGAACGTTGTCAAGAACTTCCTTAAGGTCGTCTGTGTAGTTTCTGGATGTGAGGGAATTGAGGATACCGATAACCTTTCCACCCTTGATGTCAGCTACAGCTGTTGTTTCTGTAAGAACAGCTACGTCTACGTTACCACCGGAAACCATTGTTCTAGCTTCGTTTGTGGATACTGGCTGCCAAGATACGAGATCGGAAACACCATAGTAGTTTGTGATGAGCTTAGCTCTGATTTCGTGTGGTGTACCTGTACCGAAAGCGATGGATACTTCGCCTGGGTGAGCCTTGATGTAGTCGATCATTTCTGGGATGTTGGAGAACTTGCCGTTGTTAGGCTGTGTAAGGAATACACCGCCGGATGGCTGGAGCTGTCCGATGTTTCCGCAGATAGAGATGAACTTAGATGTGTCAGCAAGGTTGTATTCCCATGTTCCAGAGTAGAACTGGATGATAGCGCCTGCACCGTGAGCCATGATAACGGAACCGTCTCCGTCAGCCTTAGCTACTGTGATACCAGCCTTGTTTCCGCCACCAGCTGCTTCGTTTTCAACGATGAACTTTGTGTTTGGATATGTTTCGTTGAGATAGTCAACCATGATTCTTGTGGACTGGTCGAGCATTGCACCTACAGCCTGTGGTACATAAACTGTAACTTCCTTGAGTCCTTCTGGCCAAACCTTAGCGGCTTCCTGTGGGCCAGCTTCTTGCTTCTTACCGCATGCTGCAAAAGAGAGCATCATAGCGAGTACGAGAAGAACTGCTAATACTTTTTTCATTTTTACTATACCTCCATATAAAAATGCATTTTTATACTAAACAGCTGGGGCTTATGCCTTTGCTGCCTTAGCCTTCTTAATTGCTGGGAGTACTGTGTTAACGATAAGTACAATAACACCAACAGCGAGGAAGATTGCGGATACTGGTCTTGTAAGGAAGATCATGAATCCTGTGGAAGAGTTGTTGAGTCCCTGACGCATGTACTTTTCAAAGAGACTTGCAAGGATGTATGTCATAATGAATGGCATAGATGGAATATCGAAGTAATCCATGATAAGTCCGAATACGCAAGCACCAACTGCTACTTCAAGACCAAATACGTTTGTCTTTACCATGTAAGCACCGAGGAATGAAATTACGATGATTGCAGGATAGAGGAAGTGATATGGCATTGAAATGAGCTTAGGGAATAATGGCATAGCGAACATCTGAATGAAGAATACGAAGATTGATCCAATCAGAGCTGCTGTGTAAAGGATGTAAACCATTTCTGGGTTTTCCATCATAAGTGTAGGACCAGCTACAACGCCGTGTACAGACATTACTGTCATGAACTGTACCATGATAACGTCTCCTGGGATACCAAGAGCAATCATAGGAATCATAGCACCGCCGATACCAGCCTTAGTTGCAACTTCTGGAGCCCATACACCGCCGATAGCACCTGTTCCCCACTTATCCTTGTCCTTAGCAATAGACTTGTTTGTGGAGTAAGCTACTACGGAAGATGTTGGTCCACCGAGTCCTGGGAGGAATCCGATGAATGCACCGATGATGAATGAAATGATAACGTTAAGAAGGTTATCCTTTAAATCCTTTCCTGGCCACTTGAACTTGTCTACCTTGATAGCGTTAGCATCCTTTGTCTTGGACTGCTTAACATATTCCATCATGATAATCTTAGCTGCGAAGAGACCAAGCATAATGTTTACTACGTTAAATCCGTCGTAGAAATCTGTGATTCCCATTGTGAATCTAGCACGACCTGTCATTGGGTCGATACCAATGCAAGCAAGAAGAATTGCTGCACCTACGCCTACGAAGCCCTTAGTAAGAGACTGGCCAGAAAGACCAATTACAAGAGCGATAGCGCAGAAAATCATGGAAGCATATTCCCATGGTCCAAGGAGGATACCAAGGTCTGCAAGAGCCTTAGCAGCAACCATAGCGATGATGATACCAGGGATAATACCTACAAGGTTAGATACTACTGTTACGGAAAGAGGACGTACTGGGTCGCCCTGCTTTGTGATTTCATAGCCGTCCCATGTTGTTGCGATAGAGGAAGATGTTCCTGGGATACCAAGAAGAATGGATCCAATAGCACCACCGCAAGAAGAACCAATGTGAAGAGCCATGAAGAGAGCAAGTGCAAGTACTGGGTCTAACTTATATGTTACTGGAAGGAGCATAGTCATTACCATACCACCAGAAAGTCCAGGAAGAGCACCGAAGAATACACCAAGAAGTGTACCACCGATCATGTATGCAATACCGATTGGTGTAGCTAACTTAAGAAGTGAGCTTAATACATATGCCATCATAATACGTTATACCCCCTTCTTAGAATCTGATCATACCTGGCTTGAGACGTACGTCGAGAGCCACTACATAGATGAGATACAGTGCTGCGCAAACTGCAACTGTATAAATTAATGTTACGATGATTCTCTTCTTTAATGGCATATCTGGCACTGAACTCTTTGAGAACAGGAAAGATACGATGTAAAGAATGATAGGAAGAGTGTACATAATACCGATAACGATAGAAAGTACAA
>JAKSSI010000049.1 GCA_024403175.1 Clostridia bacterium | reverse complement strand
AAGACGTTGTAGCAAAGCTTTTCAATGAAATCGCACCAAAGTACGAAGAAAGACAGGGCGGATACACAAGAATTCTTAAGCTCGGTCCACGTAAGGGCGACGTTGCAGAAGCAGTATTCCTCGAACTGGTATAATCAATTTAATTGCCGCTGGGTTCTGCCCGGCGGCAATTTTTCTTAAAGGGATAATATGAGAAAAGATACTGGCCTTGCGCCTATGTTGCAATATGAAAATATTGCATGGTTTGAAAACGGAAAAGTAAGAATCTTAGATAGAAGAATTTTTCCAGCAAAGAAAGAATTCGTTTATTGCGAAGATTACCACGAAGTAGCTAAAGCAATTAAAGACATGGTTACTCAGTCTGCAGGTCCTTTTACTGCAGCGACAATGGGTATGGCTTTAGCCGCTTTTAAGTGCAAAAATGAAACTGCAGAAAAGCAAAGAGAAATCTTAAACGAAGCAGCAGATGTGATTTCTTCTGCTCGTCCAACAACACAAAAGAGAATGAGATTTCTTGTTGATGAATGCCTTAAAACCGCAGATCTTGCTTTAAAAGAAGGTAAGAATGTTTCAGAGGCAATTGTAAATAAGACAATTGAACTTAACGATGAGCGCTACAGTGCCATCGATAATATAGCAAAGCATCTTACTGCAAAGTTCCCAAACGGTGGCCACATTATGACTTACTGCTGGGCTGAAACTATAGTCGGAATGATGCTTAAAAACTGCAAAGAGCAGAATAAAGAAATAAAGCTTTATTGCTGTGAAACAAGACCATATTTCCAGGGCGCACGCCTTACAGCAACTTGTGCTAAAGATATGGGATTTGATGTAACTGTAATAACAGACGGTATGCCTGCTTTTGTAATGCAGAGAGAAAAAATAGATGTGTTTACAACCGCAGCCGATGCCATTTGCTGCGACGGCAGTGTAATCAATAAGGTCGGCACATGCAACACTGCTATAGTTGCAAAATATTATGGAGTTCCATACTATGCAACAGGTGCTCCAGAAGTGGGTCATAAGAGTGCAAAAGATGTAATCATTGAAATGCGCGACCCAGATTTTACACTTACTGCTATGGGGGTTAGAACAGCAGATGAAGGAGTGAAGGGTTAGTATCCATCTTTCGATGTAACTCTGCCAGAACTTGTTACAGGCATAGCAACACCTCAGGGAATATTTGCACCTGAGAATTTAGATGAATATTTTAAACTTGCAGGAAATCAATTTGCTGTAATAGTTTAGAATATAACTTCTCTTACATATGCGGCGTATTCTCTTGCATAGTAATGAGGCATTAGATAAAAGAGCCCCTGGCTGCCTAAAAAACTAACATTTTCAAAACCTTGCGCTTTAGCTAAAAGGCTGGCTCTATAAAGATGAAAAGATGAAGAAACTATAACAATGCGAAGCTCCTCTGGCTTTGCATTGTTTTTTATTAGAATGTCTTTTGCGTAGATGAAGTTTTCTGTAGTAGATGTGCTTTTGTCTTCTGTTAAGATTCGGTCTTCGGAAAGTCCTTTTCGCATAAGATATTTCTTTGCAGCGGCAGATTCAGGAATATCTTCGTCGCTGCCCATACCACCAGTAAGAATCACTTTTGCATCGGGATGATTCTTTATATGTTCGTAGGCGGCATTGAGTCTATTGCGGAATTCAAGTGAAGGTTCTTCACCATTAACTTTTGCGCCTAAAACAATAATATAATCTGTGTATTCAAGGCCTGAGTGGTTTATCTTTCCTGCGATATTATTATTTGCGTAGGAAATAACCTTAGATTCAAACCAAACGAAATGAACCGTGCAGCAGACCATAACGGCGCAAATTAGTATGCTTATAAGCTTTGGCGTTTTCTTGCTAAGCGCCTTTAGCTTATCTAAAAATATTCCATCCAACAAAAGAACGGCTCCAATAATGAAGCCGGCATAATTAAACCAATGATTACTGCTAATGCTTACACGGACTAAAAGCCCGTATAAGCAGCAGATAATTCCTAATGTAATTAAAGTTCTTTTGAGTATTTTCACTAGAGCATTTCGATAGTCTTAATAACTACCTTCTGAAGAGGAGCGTCCATAAAGTTTGTAGGAACGCTTACGATTCTATCAGCAGCATCCATACCTTCAGTAATCTTACCGAAAGCTGCATACTGTCCGTCAAGATGTGGAGCATCAGCTACCATAATGAAGAACTGAGAACCAGCAGAGTTAGGATTCATAGCTCTTGCCATAGAAAGAACACCTCTTGTGTGCTTAAGGTCGTTCTTAAAACCATTCATTGTGAATTCACCCTTGATGTTCCAGCCTGGGCCGCCTGTACCATTTCCAAGAGGGCAACCACCCTGAATCATAAATCCAGGAATGACTCTGTGGAAAGTAAGTCCATTATAGAAACCGGATGTAACAAGCTTTTCAAAGTTAGCTACTGTTTCTGGTGCAATATCTTCGTAGAGTTCGCCGATCATAACATCGTCGTTATCCATTGTAATTTTAAACTGCTTCATATTTTAATCTCCTTTATGTGATTATTTCCTTTATTATACTATAAAAAAAGGATGCTCTTGGCAATATTTTCGTGCTAAATAACCTTTACAAAATGCATATCAAGTGAGTATCATAATAATGAAGGGGTTAAATCGAAGCATAAGAGGTTTGCTTATGACAACGTTTGATTTGCACATTAACGACAAGGATTTTGTCGCAGCGGACTATTTAGACGGAACAGCATTCGATGAAAAGTTTGAAATAGATCTTGATAAAGACTATATTCATAACATTTATCATGTACGAAACAAGTACTATGTTCCAGTTATGTCCGGTTCGTACTCAGGGATGTATCAATTTGCTAAAGACAATTTAGTTCATCCCGAAGACAAAGGATATGTAGAATTTATGGATCCTTCAACTATGAAGGATAGGGTTAATGCGTCTTTGAACGGTATTATCAGAGCCGAGTTTAGGCAGAAGATGGAAGACGGATCCTATAGATGGGTTGAGTACTTCGGCGTATCTGGCAAAGAAAACGGTGTCCCTGAGGATAAAATTTATTTCTATATTTTTGATATTCAAAATAGACATGACAGAATTGAAGGCAAACCTTCTGTTATGTTCAATTCAGAATCCAGAAATCCTATAACAGGTTTAAGACTTGGCGATAGTTTTATCGTACATACACTTGGGCTTGTTAATTCTAAAAAAGGTCCTTGGTGCTGCATTGCAATCGATATTCAGCACTTTAAGATATTCAATGCTTGGTTTGGTTTATCGCGTGGAGAATATCTTCTCGGGCTTGTTGGTTCCTATCTAAAAAATATTGAAACTACAGAGGATGCTGTTGCGGTATATTTTGGCCGCGACCACTTTGCATTGTTTACAAGATTTGATAAGGCGCGCATTCAGGAAATGTACGATGAGATTAGATCCATTGTCGGTTCCTATGGTAATATGGCAGGTTTCCTTCCAGCCTTTGGTGTATGTGTTTTAGAAGATGATACAAAACCAGATTTAAGTACTTACGACAGAGCAAAAATTGCCGCAGAAGAAGCAAAGAAAACTTATGCAAATCGTGTTCAATATTTCGATTCAAAAAAATATATAAGAACTCGTGATAATCTTGAACTCTTAATGAAGTTCCAAGATGCTCTTAAGAATGACGAAATCAAATTCTACATTCAGCCACAGTGCAATTTAACTACTGGGAAAATAATGGGCTGCGAAGCTCTTGCAAGATGGTTTGCTGAAGATGGATCTTTGCTTGTTCCTGGTTTCTTTATCCCTATGCTCGAAGCCAGCGGCTTTATTACAGAACTTGATAAGAAGGTCTGGGAAAACGTCTGCAAGTGGCTTAGAAGCCTTATGGATAGAAACATTGAGCCAGTTCCTATTTCAGTAAATGTATCTCAGGTGGATTTGCTATCTATGGATATTGCAGCGTATATGTATGCACTTACTGAACGCTTTAATATTCCGCCAAAGTTTCTTAAAATTGAAATTACAGAAACTGCATTTGCTGATAACTTTGATAGTATTTCAAAGACAATTGATGATTTAAAGAGCAGGGGATTTACTGTTCTTTTAGACGACTTTGGTTCGGGTTATTCATCTCTTAATATGCTTGATAAAATTAATGCCGATGTTATTAAACTCGAGATGGATTTTATGCAAAAAGAAAACAGCTTAAGCAAGAAGGGTATCAGTATAGTCGAATCTATTATGAGTATGGCTCGTGGTCTTGAAGTGCCTGTAATTGTAGAGGGCGTAGCAACAGAAGAACAAGTTAAGTTCCTTAATACTTTGGGTTGCCGCTATGTTCAAGGTTTCTATTTCTATAAGCCTATGCCTGTAGAAGATTTTGAAAAACTTATTGAGAACAGAGAAAACATTGAGTTAGACAATTACAAGGCAAGAATAACAGATTTATTCCATGCTAAGGAATTCTTAAATGAAAATATGTTTACAGGCAGTATGCTTAATCATATTTTGGGTGCTGTTGCATATTATTCATTAGATGGAAAAGATTTAACTATTACAAGATTCAACGAGATGTTCTATAAAGCTATAGGCGACACAAAGATGGACACTCGTATTTCATCTATCCAGAATTACGTTGTTAAGGCGGATTGGCCTATTCTTTATAACGCTCTAGAAGTTGCAGAAAAAGATGCTGTGAATGGCGGCAGCTGCGAAATTAGATTCTATAAATCAGATAACAGTGTGTTCTGGTTCCATATGCAATTCTTCTTCCTTAAAGAAGATAATGGAAAGAAGATGTTCTATGGTCAGGTCGAGGATATTACAGCATTCAGAGAGCAGAGTTTAGCATTCTTTGATGTTTTAAAATCTATGTCCACAATGACACTTTGTATGGATTTGGATAGAAATATTGTTTACTACGTAACTGAACGAAATTCTCTTATTCATCAAGATGCCCAGTCTATGAATTTAGATGAAAGTATTCACAGAACTGTAGAAAATCGAACCACAACAGAAGAGGATAAACAGGCATTTTTGAAATTCTTTGATAAGGAAAGATTAAAGGATGCTTATCAAAAAGCAATTTATCATGAAGATTTGACTATAATGTTTAGACTCAAGGACGAACCTGTTCTTACAAACTTCTCAACCTACTATATAAGGCATAGTAAGAATCAGGGCTTGCAGGTATATGCATTTGTAAAGCCTGTTACTGAATCAAAATAAGATAATAATTGTTGCAACTTATGACTTTGAGCGGATAGATTAAAAATCTATCCGCTTTTCGATTGTTTTTTTGTTGACAAACTTTTTAGTCTGTGTTACAAATTATATAACACGTTATATAGACTGTTATATAAATCTAGAAAAGGAGAAAAAGTATGGATACAGCTATTAATATGCCTGCGTTATTGGCATGTGTTGTCGGACTTATTATTTCTATCGTTTTGAACATTAAAGCAAAGATTCACATTGGTGTGACAAGCATTTTCTTTGCATTCCTTATTGGTGTAGGAATGTTAGGACAATCTACAAACCAGATTTTATCCGGTCTTCCACTTTCCATCATTTTTGTTTTCATGTTCGGTGTTCCACTCTTTAACACTTTAGCAGAAACAGGTATGCTTACAATCTTAAGTAAGCGTATCATTCGCGCAACAAAGGGTAAGACTATTCTTCTCCCATTTGCTTGCTTACTTGCTATCGCACTCATTTCCACTGTTGCAGAATCTTCTGTAATGTTCGTTATCGGACCTGCAGTTGCTGTTATCTGCATGATGGCAGGCATTGATATGATGATTGCTTGCATGTTATTCTCTTTCTCTATTCCTATCGGAAGTGCAAACCCATGGACAACTGTAACTGGTAACTTCATTATGGGTCTTGCAACTGCTAACGGCGTAGCAGATCCAATGAAGATGCAGACAGCAATCTGGATCAATATGATGATCTGGGCTGTAATAATGGTAGTTATTACATTAATCGTATTCAAGGGATTCAAGAATAAGACTATTGAACTTGATATGTCAGAAGATCTTACATTCAACCGTGACCAGAAGATTGCTTTCAGAATTTTTGTTACAACAATTCTTCTTCTTTCTGTCATTCCAGTTCTTAAGACAGTTATTGGCGGTGCTTTCCTCACAAAGCTTACAGGTATTATCAATATCAACACAGTATTCCCACTTATGGCTTTCATTGCATCTGCTCTTAAGATTTCCAACTTTAATCAGCAGCTTCAGAGAGTTCCATGGACTATCATTGTTACACTTTCCGGCGTAATGCTTCTCGTAGACGTTGCAGGATATGCTGGTCTTGGTACACTCCTTGGAAACTTCATTACAAGTAACGTACCTGTATTTATGGTTCCAGCAGTATTTGTATTCTGTTCTGCAGGTTTAAGCTTTGTTGCAACATTCTTCGCAGTAATGCCACTCCTGTTCCCTGTTGCAGTACAGGTTTCCGCAGCTACAGGAATTAACATTTCAATTCTTATCGCTTGCATCTGCGTTGGTGCTATCGGAAGTGGTTCCACATCTCCACTCTCTGCTATGGGTGCACAGATTCTTTCTTCAATGCCAAACGATCAGCAGGAAGCTCTTGCTCCAAGAATGATCAAGTACTCCTTCGTATGCATCGCTATCTATGTAGTACTCGCATTAGTTGGTGTATTCAACATTGTTCCAAACCTTATGGGAATTTAATAGGTAGATACTATGGAATATACAGTAAAAAGTTGGCGTAAACCAAATCCACATAAGCCAAACTTTATTGGTCAGGTGCCAGATGAATATCCGGCAACAAAATTCTTTGATAACCTTAGCTTTATTGGCGACAAAGGTACAGCTTGCTTTCTTGTTGAAACAAGCATTGGATTAGTTCTGATAGATTGTCTTTGGACTAATGATCGTTGCCAGGATATCATTGAACGCGGTATTAAGGATTTAGGCCACGACCCTAAAGATTTAAAGGCAATCGTTATTACACACGGACACGGAGATCACTTCGGACGCTGCGGATATTTTAAGGAAAAATACGGTTGCAAGGTTTATCTCAGCAAAGAAGATTTAGCTTTAGCCAAAACACAGATGTTTGAATTCGAACCAATGAATTGCGAAATCGATGAATTCATTGAAGACGGTAAAATTCTTAAGTTCGGTGAAACAGAAATCATTCCTGTTTTAACACCGGGTCATACAGATGGCTGCATAAGCTTAATCTTTAAGGTAACAGATGAAGGCAGACCTCATATGGCATCACTTTGGGGAGGCACAGGCCTTATTCCAGAGAGCGACCCAAATGTTTATATTAATTCACTCTTTAAATTCCGCAAAATCTGCGACGAATATGGTGTAGATGTTGAAATTTCAAATCACCCATTTGTTGACAACTTAATTGAAAGACTTGAAGTAATTAATCACATTGTTGATGGTGTTGCAAACCCGTTTGTTATTGGTGTTGAAGCACGTCATCGCTACGAAGACATGTTCCTTCATATTGCAGAAAAGGCTCTGCGAGATGGTCCAACACTGATGAAATAAATATTTATGGTCCCGCTAAAGAAAACGGCTTTTGGCGGGACTTTTTATTGACAAAAGAAGTTCTAAAGTGGTATGTTTTATATTGTGTTTTAATAATAAGGAACCTAAAGATTTGCAAAAATTTCAATTGGCATAAGTATGGAAATAGTAAGAAAAAAAAGAAAGACTTCAAAGTCATTAGATCATAACGATAACAGTCGCGATAGATTGATGACAGAAGGATATAAGTTAAGTTGTAAAAAAGGAATTGACGGTGTAGGCGTCAGAGAAATTGCCGAAGCTGCCAATGTTTCAACTGGAACATTTTATTATTTCTTTACTGATAAACTGGATTTGCTTTCATGCTACACATTTGAAAAAAATAATTTTGTTTTAGATGAGGCTGCAATCTCTGGAGAAAGTGCATATACTCGTATAGTAAACTTTTTTACAAAGGTTGTTGCAACGGTTCTTGAAAACGATGGTTATGAAGTTGCTATGTGGGTTTTAATGAAGAAAGAAACTTCGCCTAAACTTTATGATGCTCTTTATAAACTTGTTTCAGAAGGAATTGAAAGCGGAGAATTTACTAACGAAAAAACTCCTGATATGCTTACAACTTTTATACTAGATTCTTATAGAGGTGCCACATTTGCCTGGTACAGAAGCGACGGGAAAATTGATATCCGCACTTTGCTGAAAGAGCATGTTGGCTTTAGTCTTGATCACTTTAGAAAATAAAGAAAGGCGATTCGTTATGAATCGCCTTTTTATTAGTTTGCGCGCCATGGGCGCGCTCTAACGGGTGCAAGTCCCGAACACG
>JAKSSI010000048.1 GCA_024403175.1 Clostridia bacterium | reverse complement strand
TTATAAGTATCCACAAAGTCCGCGCACTGAAACTTCACCGGAAAATACGGCCTTTGTACTTCCATCAGGCATTTGCACTATAAGACGGAAATCGTCATCAATGTCTAATGCGTATGCCTCTTCAAAACTATCATCACTATGAATCAGTTTTACTTGCTTGCCTAAGGTGCAGCAGTCTTTTCTGTATTTAGTAAGATACTCTTCCTTCTTGATTGGAAAATCTTCATTAAGGCGATCAAGTGCCTTTGTAAGTGCTACCGCCAGCTTCTTTCTTTCTATGCTCTTTCCAAGCTGAAGATTCAAGGATGTAGCTATCTTGTGTAATTCTTTTGGAAAATCATCTAAACTATGGTTGCAGTTAATTCCTATACCAACCACAATGTATCTTATTAAATTTGTCTCGGCCTCTACTTCCATTTCTGTAAGAATTCCGCCAAGCTTTTTTCCGCCCAGAATTATATCATTTGTCCATTTTATCTGCGGACGAATACCACATACTTCTTCTATGGCATCGCAAACTGCTACAGCGACCCAAGCCGTAAGGTTTATTGCATCTTTAGGCTCTAACTTTGGCTGAAGAACTGCAGAAAGGTATAAACCTTTACCAGCTGGAGATTCAAATTTTCTACCTATTCTTCCGCGGCCACCAGTCTGTTCTTCTGAAGTAATAACTAGGCCTGCGTGTCCGCCATTCATCATACGACGTTTACATTCAGTATTTGTGGAGTCTATGCTATCAAGACATAAGAATTCTTTTCCAACAACTTTTGTATTAAGAAGCGCAGAGATTTCTCCGGATCTTAAAACATCAGGGCTCTCCTCAAGAAAATAGCCTCGTCTTGTGGCAGATGAAATTTTATAACCCTGATTCCTTAAAGCCTCTATGCTTTTCCACACCGCAGCCCTTGAAACTCCAAGCTCTTTGCTGATTTCTTGTCCGGAAACAGGTCCACTTGCAGATTTTAATAAGTAAAGTAATTTTTCGTTATCCATAGTTTTTCTAATTATTTAAATTGGAAATATATATTGTAATTTTACTTTAGGAGAAACAGCATTGTCAACTTTTCAGAATATATGGTTTACAAAACCTGCTAGTTGTGCTATTGTAAACTAAAATTTGAAAGAGGTTTACAATATGAAAAATGCAAAGACTATTAATTATATACAATGCGGAATATTTGCCGCATTAACTGCAATAGGTGCTTTTATTCAGGTTCCTTTAGGATTTACATCCATTACCCTGCAAACTATGATGACCATTTTGGCAGGTGTAATATTAGGGCCAAAATGGGGCGCACTTTCGCAAACTATTTATGTAGTACTTGGCCTTATTGGTGTTCCTATTTTTACTAAGGGTGGCGGAATTGGCTATTTGCTTCAACCAAGCATGGGCTTTCTAATTGCACTTATTCCAGCAGCATACATAGCAGGAGTACTCACAAAATCCGCTTTCGACGGCAAAAAGTGGCTTATAAGAATGATCATCGCCTGCGTAGCCAGCGAATTTGTAATGTACCTTATTGGTACACCTTATATGGGCGCTGTACTGAATATGCATATGAAGCTAGGATACTCAGCAGCTAAAATCTTCCAAGTTGGTTGCCTATTATATTTACCTGGCGATTTAGTAAAGTGCATTATTACAATAATAATTGTAAAGCCTTTAGTAAAAGCCTTAGATTCTGCAGGACTTAGAGTTATATAAATTAAACATTAAAAAAGCGGTACCAGTTGGTAGATTGGTACCGCTTTATTTTAATTATTAGCTTTTAAAGACCGAGTCCGAAATGTTCTTTTACTCTCTTTATTGTCTTTTCAGCAATTGCGTTTGCTCTTTCTCCGCCGTCCTTTAAGATATCTTCAAGTTCGGATGTATAACGAATTTCCTTATATCTTTCCTGAATTGGAGCAAGTGCATTTACAGTTACTTCTACAAGATCCTTTTTAAGAGTACCATAGCCCTGTCCTTCGTACTGAGCTACAAGTTCTTCTATCTTCTTTCCTGTAAGTGCGCTGTAAATATTAAGAAGATTGGATACACCTGGCTTTTCCTTTATGTCAAAGCGGATAACACCTTCAGAGTCTGTTGTAGACTTCATGATAGCCTTCTTAATCTTTGCCGCATCGTCTAATAACGATATGCGGGAAAGTTCATTTGGAGCAGACTTAGACATCTTAGATGTTGGGTCGTCGAGTGCCATAATTCTAGCACCTTCCTTTAAGAATCTTCCGTCTGGTACTACGAATGTATCTTCGCCGTACTTGCCGTTAACTCTAATTGCCAAATCTCTTGTAAGTTCGATGTGCTGCTTCTGATCGTTTCCTACTGGTACTATATCTGTATCGTAGAGAAGAATGTCAGCTGCCATAAGTACAGGATAGCTGAATAAACCTGCTGGTGCAGATTCCTTTCCCTGAGCCTTCTGCTTAAACTGAGTCATTCTGGAAAGTTCTCCTGTATAAGCATTGCACATAAGAATCCAGTTAAGCTCTGCATGACCTGTTACAGAAGACTGAACAAATACGATAGACTTCTTTGGGTCGACACCAACTGATAAATATAAAGCTGCGATATCTTTAATATGTTCTTTAAGCTGCGCAGGATCTTGTGGAACTGTAATAGAATGAAGATCTACTACGCAATAAATGCATTCATTGTTATCCTGAAGCTCTACAAACTGAGTTAATGCTCCAAGATAATTACCAAGGTGTAAATTACCTGTTGGCTGAACGCCTGAAAATACTCTTGCCATTTTTTACTTCTCCTGAATTACTTCTTCAGGCTCGTCTTCTTCTCTAGGAGCTCTTGCCATTGTTACGATTTCGGTTTCACCCTCAACCTTCATAATCTTAACACCCTGAGTTGTTCTTCCGAGTCTTGATACTTCTCCTGCAGAAATTCTGATGATTACTCCGTCGGAGTTAATGAGGAATACTTCATCATCTTCTCTTACTGTCATAGCGCCGATAAGTTCGCCGGTCTTTTCAAACTTAGCCTTGTCGTAAGTAAGTAAGCCCTTACCGCCTCTAGCCTGAACCTTGTATTCCTTAACCGGTGTACGCTTTCCGTAGCCGTTCTTTGTTACAACAAGAAGTTCTTCCTTCTTTTCTGCAAGTTCCATAGATACAACTTCATCACCCTTTGTAAGAGCAATAGCATGAACACCACTTGCTGCTCTTCCCATTGGACGAACATCTTCTTCACTGAAGCAGATGCACTTGCCCTGCTTTGTAATGATGATTACATTTGCTGTACCTGTTGTTTCCTTAATATCAACGAGTTCGTCGCCTTCCTTAAGCTTAATAGCAATAAGGCCTGTCTTTCTATTTGTAATGTATTCGGATACGGATGTCTTCTTAATAATACCATTCTTTGTGCAAGCCATAAGATATCTATTTTCATCGATTTCTCTAAATGGCATTACACTTGCAACTCTTTCGTGCTGCATCATGTTAAGGAAGTTGATTACAGGAATACCCTTTGCAGTTCTGCCTGCTTCAGGAATTTCGTATGCCTTAATCATAAATGCACGACCGAGTGATGTGAAGAATACCAGGTGGTCGTGAGTTGAGCAAGAAACAAGATGACGAACGAAATCGTTTTCTCTTGTTGCAAGTCCAGTTACACCCTTTCCTCCACGTCTTTGTGTTCTATATGTATCTGCTGTTACTCTCTTGATATATCCAAGATGTGTAACTGTTACAACTACATCTTCTTCTTCGATAAGTTCTGATTCATCAACTTCGTCTTCGTCAGCTGTGATTTCAGTCTTTCTCTTGTCTCCCCACTTCTTCTTGATTTCTGTAAGTTCGTCTTTTACAACGCCCATAAGCTTTACATCATCTGCAAGGAGTTCTTTGTAGTAAGCAATCTTTTTCTGAAGTTCTGCATACTCTTCTTCAATCTTGTCTCTTTCCAAGCCTTGAAGTCTTCTCAGCTGCATTTCAAGAATAGCCTTAGCCTGAATTTCGGAAAGACCGAACTTCTTCATTAACTGTTCTTTTGCATCGTCGTATGATTCTCTGATTGTCTTAATGATAGCATCGATGTTATCAAGAGCAATTCTATAACCTTCTAAGATATGAGCTCTTGCTTCTGCCTTTGCAAGTTCAAACTTTGTTCTTCTTGTAAGTACTTCTCTCTGATGCTTAATGTATTCTTCTAAGATCTGCTTAAGTGTAAGAAGCTGTGGTCTGCCGTTTACAAGAGCAATCATAATAATGCTGATATTGCTTTCAAGCTCTGTGTGCTTGTAAAGTCTGTTGAGCATTACTCTTGGGTTTGCATCTTTTTTGAGTTCGATTACAACTCTTACTTCACCCTTAGAGGACTCATCTCTAATATCCTTAATTCCCTCAAGCTTTTTATCTCTTACGAGTTCAGCAATGTGCTGAATCATAACAGCCTTATTTACCTGATAAGGAACTTCAGTAACAACAATAGAAAGTGCACCACGTGCGCCTTCTTCAATTGTAGCCTTTGCTCTTACTCTAACCTTTCCCTGGCCTGTCATGTAGGCATCCTTAATCGAAGTTTTGCCTACAATAGAAGCGCCCGTTGGGAAGTCTGGCCCCTTGATAACCTCGCAAAGAGCTTCGTCTGAAAGATCTGGGTTATCGATGAGCTTTATAGTACCGTCAATAACTTCGCCGAGGTTGTGTGGTGGAATGGATGTTGCCATACCAACCGCAATACCGTTACTTCCGTTTACAAGAAGGTTTGGATATCTTGCAGGAAGTACTACTGGTTCTTGTTCTTCACCGTCGTAGTTATCAACAAAATCTACTGTATCTTTGTCGATATCTCTAAGCATTTCAAGAGCGAATGGAGCCATTCTTGCTTCTGTATAACGAGAAGCAGCAGCGCCATCGCCGTCCATAGAACCGAAGTTACCATGGCCATCTACTAATGGATATCTCATGTTCCAGTTCTGAGCAAGTCTTACCATTGCGTCGTAAATGGAAGAGTCACCATGAGGGTGATATTTACCCATTACTTCGCCGACAATTCTTGCAGACTTTTTGTATGGCTTATCTGGAGTATTTCCAAGTGCATCCATACCGAAAAGAATTCTTCTATGAACTGGCTTTAAACCGTCTCTTACATCAGGAAGCGCACGCGCAACGATTACAGACATTGAGTAGTCTATGTAAGACTTTGTCATTTCGTCGTAAATTTCGTGCTGAACCAATCTTCTGTCGTTAATTAAATCCATTTCAGCACCTCCTTATGAATCGATCTCAGCGTACTGAGCGTTATCTTCAATGAATTTCTTACGTGGTGGAACTTCGTCACCCATAAGAGTTGTGAATATTTGGTCTGCTCTTGCCATATCATCGATAGTAATCTGTACAAGAGTTCTTGTTTCTGGGTTCATAGTTGTATCCCAAAGCTGCTGGGCATCCATTTCACCAAGACCTTTGTATCTTTGGATATCAATCTTCTTACCAGGATACTGCTTACCCATTTCTTCAAGACACTTTTTCTGTTCTTCGTCGGAATATGTATAACGCATATCCTTACCCACCATACATCTAAAGAGTGGTGGCTGAGCAGCATAAATATATCCCTCTTCAATAAGCTGAGGCATATGTCTGAAAATAAGTGTAAGGAAAAGTGTTCTGATATGAGCACCGTCTACGTCGGCATCGCTCATGATGATAATCTTATGATATCTTAACTTTTCAATATTAAATTCGTTTCCGATACCGCAGCCGAAAGCTGTAATCATATCTTTAATAGTATCGGAAGCAAGCATCTTGTCTAATCTTGCCTTTTCTACGTTAAGAATCTTACCTCTAAGTGGAAGAATAGCCTGAGTCTTTCTATCTCTGCCTTCTTTTGCGGAACCGCCGGCAGAGTCTCCTTCTACGATGAAGATTTCGGAAAGTGTAGGATCCTTTTCGGAGCAGTCAGCCAGCTTACCAGGAAGTGATGTAGAATCAAGAGCAGTCTTTCTTCTAGCTAAATCTCTTGCCTTTCTTGCTGCATCTCTTGCTCTTCCGGCCTTAATGCACTTATCAACAATAATCTTTGCCTGGCTTGGGTTTTCTTCAAGGAAGGCCATAAGTTCTTCCTTTGTAACCTGATCTACAATGCTTCTAACATCTGCATTTCCAAGCTTTGTCTTAGTTTGACCTTCAAACTGAGGTTCGGAAAGCTTAACAGAAACGATAGCTGTTAAACCTTCTAAGATATCTGCACCTTCGATAGATTCTTTATCTTTGAGCATCTTAACTTTCCTACCATAGTCGTTAAATACCTTGGTAAGTGCAGCCTTAAAACCAACAAGATGTGTACCACCTTCGATGGTGTTAATGTTATTTGCATAAGAATAAATGCTTTCTGTGTAGGAATCTGTCCACTGAAGAGCAACTTCAACTTCTCTATCCTTCTTCTTTGCTTCGTAATAAACAATTGAAGGATGAATAGGAGTCTTGTTCTTATTCTGGAATTCTACGTATTCTCTAATACCACCTTCATAGTGATATGTTTCTTTCTTTGTCTTACCCTTTTCGTCTGGTCTTAAGTCTTCTAAAGTAATCTTAATACCCTTGTTTAAGAAGGCCATTTCTCTAAGGCGAGACTGAAGTGTTGAGAAATTGTATACAACTTCGTCAAAAATTTCAGGGTCTGGCTGGAAAATTGTATGGCAACCTGTCTGATTTCCGCAATCGCCTACAATTGTTACATCTGATGTAATCTTACCCTTGGCATATGTCTGACGATAAATGTGACCGTTTCTCTTGCTCTCTACCATCATAGATTCAGAAAGAGCATTTACTACGGATGCACCTACACCGTGAAGACCACCGGAAACCTTATATCCGCCTTCGCCAAACTTACCGCCGGCATGAAGCACTGTCATAATAACTTCCATAGCTGGTCTGTGCATCTTTGGATGTTCGTCTACAGGCATACCACGGCCGTCATCAGTTACCTCTATTCCATTTCCTTCCAGAATTTTTACATTTATGTTTCTGCAATATCCTGCAAGCGCTTCGTCTACAGAGTTATCTACGATTTCGTATACGAGGTGATGTAAGCCTCTTACACTTGTAGATCCGATGTACATTCCTGGTCTTTTACGAACCGCTTCCAAGCCCTCTAAAACTTGTATTTGTTCGGCGCCGTAATTTTCACCTTGAACTTTATCTTTTTCTTCTGACATATATCCTCCATAAGCCTTGAAATTTAGGCTTTTATACTGATATTTATAACTTACATATTATAACAATTTATGGGTTTAAAATCAAGGATTAGAGCGAAAAAACGAAGGCAAAACTCAAAAAACGGCAAAAATTATTTTGGATGGCCTTAAAACGGCGATTTTGGGTAAAACCACAAGTTATTGTGGTTGTTCAAAAAGTGGAATACTTTATCCACTGCTTGTGGAAAACTTGTGGAATTCCTAATTTTTTCGCTTTTTTGCTGGGTATATTCCTGTGGAAAACTTCTTTTGGTATAATAGTTGCTACCACAATTGATTGATTTTAAGCACGACGAAATAGTATGACTAAAACAGAGTTAAAAGCCAAATATAACGAAACTTTACTAAAAGCTAATGAAACGCTTAATAATTTAATCGTTTCAACTTTTTTTGCGCCTCTTAAACCTTGCAAAATCAAGGAATCTGAGCACAAAATATATCTTTTAGACGAAACCGCAAATGGACTTACAAAAACTTCCTGCAATAGACACAGAGAAGGTTTTAACAAGGCACTTGAGGCTGTTTTTGGCGCGCCTTATACTTTTGAAGTTGTAGATAAAGAGCCTGGCGAAGAAGAAAAGGACGACCCTATCGATCTTTACCTCAAAGAAGATGCTCTTATTCCAGAATATACATTTGAAACATATGTAAACGGCCCAAACAGCAATCTTGCATTTGCTGCATGCTTGTCTGTTGCGGACAGTTTTTCAAAAAAATACAATCCTTTGTTTATTTATGGCGGCTCCGTACTGCGAAAAACCCATCTTATGCATGCCATTGGCCACTATGTTCTTAGAAATAGACCTAAAAAGAAGGTTTTATATGTTTCTGCCGAAACATTCGTATCCGAATTAGTAGAAGCTATTAGATTAAGAACTACTCAGGCCTTTAAAAACAAGTATAGAAAAGTAGATTATCTTCTTTTCGACGATGTACAGTTTATTGCCGGTAAGAGCGCAGCCGTTGAAGAAGAACTTTTCAATACTTTTGAAGCTCTTGATAATTCAAATAAACAGATTGTATTTACTTCAGACCGTCCACCAACAGAACTTGGTGACCTTCCTGAAAGACTCGTAGCACGTTTTTCTCAGGGTATTCCTGTAGATATTAAAGCTCCTGAATA
>JAKSSI010000047.1 GCA_024403175.1 Clostridia bacterium | reverse complement strand
CCAGGAAATGCACTTGGTGCTGCAATGATATCCATAGTAGGACAGTGCCTTGGTGCCGGACATAAAGATCAGGCAAAGCACAATGCGAAAAAATTACTCTTCCTTAACTACGCGATACTCGTTGTAATTTGCAGTGTATTGGTAATCGGTAGACATTTCTTCGTAAGTTGCTACAACTTATCTGGCGAATCTGCAATGTATGCAGAAAAGCTAATTTTTGCACACTGCATTGCAATGGTAATGTGGCCTATAGCCTTCCTTACTCCATCCTATTTCAGAGCTATCGGAAGAGCAACATTTACAATGATAGTATCAATTTCTGTAATGTGGATTTTCCGTATAGGATTTGCATATCTTTTCATACTGGTTCTTAAGACAAGTGTTCTTGGTATTTGGTATGCAATGTTCCTTGATTGGGTCGCAAGGTTTATAATATACATAAAAGAATTTAGCGCAGACTAAAATATACGAGGGTATAAAAATGGCTGAAAAATGTATTACTCTAAATATTAATAAATGCAAGAATTGCCATAGATGTTTAATGTATTGTCCTGTAAAGGCAATTAGATATTCATCTGGACAGGCACAGATTATTGACGATGAATGTATACTTTGTGGACTTTGCTATAACCACTGCCCGCAGGATGCAAAAGTTGTTAAAGACGGACTGACCCTTGTAAAGCGTTGGATAGCTGATGGTGAAAAAGTTGTTGCATCTTTAGCACCATCTTATATTGCTGCATTCAATGGCGCCGGCATAGCAGAAATGAAGAGCGAGCTTTGCAAACTTGGTTTTTATGATGTAGTAGAAACTGCAGAAGCAGCAACAGCCGTAACAAAAGAATACGAAAGACTTATGACAGAAGAAAAGCAAGATGTAATTATTTCTACATGCTGCCATTCTGTTAATTTACTTGTTCAAAAATATTATCCAGACCTTATTAAAAAACTTGCTCATACAAAATCTCCAATGCAGGTAAGCTGCCAAAGAATTAAAGAAAACATTCCAGACGCAAAGACTGTATTTATTGGACCATGCATTGCAAAGATTGATGAAGCAAAAACTTACGAAGGAATTGTAGATGCAGTTATAACTTTCGAGGATATTGTTAAATGGTTTGAAACTGAAAACATTGTTCTTGATAATAGCAGTGCAGATCTTGGAGGAAAAACAAGACTCTATCCTATTTCAGGAGGAATCCTTAAAACTTTCTCTGAAAAGCATCCAGAATACACATATTTTGCTGTTGACGGTGTTAAGAAGTGCAAAGCAGCTTTAGATGAAATTTCAAAAGGAAATATTCACAATTGCTTTATTGAAATGTCTGCTTGCACAAATAGCTGCATTGGCGGACCTATCTTAAGAAAATATCATCATACGCCAATTCTTGATAGATTAACTATTGAAAGATCTGCATCAGAAGAGGATTATGATTTCGCTCAGCCTGAAAAAGATTCTCTTAGCAAAGATTTTACTTGGCTTCAGAAATCTGCTCATCAGCCTTCCAGCAGAGAAATTCAGCAGATTCTTAATGATATGGGTAAGAAGAAGCCTGCAGATGAATTAAACTGCGGTTCGTGCGGCTATGCAACCTGCAGAGACAAGGCTATTGCTGTATATCAGGGCAAGGCTGAAATTACAATGTGTCTTCCATACCTTAAGAATCGTGCAGAAGATATTTCCAGCATGCTGTTTAATAATTCACCAAACGGAATTATTCTGATTAACGATGATTTTGTAATTACCGCAATTAATAAGAGTGCGCTTGAAATATTCGGCGACCCATCTCCAAGTGCGATGATTGGAAAATCCATAATTTACTACATGGATGCACAGCCGTTTATGCAGCTTATAACTACGGGCACAAGACCTGACCCGCAGCGTATATATCTTTCTGAATATGGTAAATATGTTGAGCAGCGTTTTGTATATGACAAAAACTATCATCAGATAATGCTTATTCTTATTGATGTTACAGAAGATGAAACTCAGAAGAGAAAGCATGAAAAGATTGTTTCTCAGACATTGGCTCTTGCAGATGAAGTGTCTAAGAAGCAAATGAAAACCGTTCAGGAAATTGCACTCCTTTTAGGTGAAACAGCTGCCGAAACTAAAATTGCAATTACAAACTTACAGGAGTCTTTAAAAGATGAATAGCTTTAGCGTAGATATCGGATATAAAAGTATTCATCATCAGGGCGAAGAATTATGCGGAGACCATGTTGCTGTTGCAGCAGATAAAAAGGGCTCTGTAATTGTTGTTCTTGCAGATGGTCTTGGTAGTGGTGTAAAGGCCAGCATTTTGTCGACCCTTACATCAACTATCATTTCAACTATGCTTTCCGAGGGAATTCCTTTCGAGGAATGTGTTTCAACTGTTGCGCAGACTCTTCCGATTGTAAAAGAAAAGGGCGTGGCATATTCAACATTTACTGTAATTTTGCTAAAAGACCCTGGCTTTGCTGAAATCATTCAGTATGAAAACCCTGATGTAATTTTAATTCGCAATGGTGAAAGAACTGAATTGGAAACAGAAGATATTGTAGTTGCCGAAAAGAAGATGAAGTATTCAAAACTTGCTCTTCAGGCAGAAGATCAGATTGTTGCTTTAAGCGATGGTTGTCCTTATGCAGGCCCGACTAACGATTACAATATGGATTGGGATTTAGATGCAATTGCTGATTATGTTATGGTATCTTCAATTGCCGGTTATAGTGCAAGAACTGAAGTTACAATGCTTATTGATGAAATAGCATCTTTATACAATGGCAACAACAGAGACGATGCAACAGCTTGCATTATTAAGATAAGAGAAAAGAATACTGTAAATATTTTATTTGGCCCACCAGCAAACCCTAAGGATACAGAGAACCTTCTTGTACATTTCCTTAATTCACCTGGCAAGCATATTGTATGTGGTGGAACAACTTCCGAAATAGTTGCCGAATTTATGGGCGAGGAAATTGAAACTTTGGTCGAAACTGGCACAAAAGAAATTCCGCCTATTTCAAAAATTAAGGGCATTGATTTGGTTACCGAAGGTTATGTAACTTTAAGTAAGGTTCTTGAAAATGCCATCAATTATCTTAATATGAGCGATGACTACGAAGAATGGAGTATGCAGCACGATGGCGCATCTCAAATCTGTCAGGTTCTTTTTGAGCAGGCAACAAACGTAAACTTTTATATAGGGCAGGCTATTAATCCTGCATCTCATAATCCAAACCTACCATTTAGCTATAGTTCAAAGTATGCTGTTAGCAAGCAGCTTATGAGCTGCCTTAAAAAACTTGGAAAGGGCGTAAAGGTAAAATACTTCTAGGTATATATAGAAAATTGTTATAAAAACGCTTGACAAACATATACCCCTATGGGTATACTAATGCATACAAAGGGATACCCGTGGGGGTATACCCGCTCAAGACGTTTAGATTAACAATTAATATATTTATTTAGGAGGCTAAAAATGGTTAATAAGTCTTTAGTAGGCGTAGTAGGTGGTTTTCTTCTTGGAACAGTAGGTGTTCCTCTTCTTAAGACAGCAACAGCTAAGAAGGTTTATACATATGCAACAGCAGGTGCTTTCATTGCAAAGGATAAGGTTCTTGAATGCGCAGAAGTTGCTCAGGGTATGGCTTTAGATATTGCTGACGATGCAAAGGTTATCGTAGAAAAGTATTATCAGGATAAGGATAAGCAGTATGACGCTGCTGTAGAAGTAGAAGTTACAGAAGCAGAAGCATAATCCGAGGCCCATATGAAATATCGTTTATTACACAGGAGTAAAAACAGATTTCATCTGGATCTTTTAAAACGTAGATTTACTCAAGACGAGGCCGATATTCTTTATTACACTCTCATGAATATGGATGAGGTGGAAAGCGTTACTGTTTATCAAAGAACAGCTCAGCTTAGCGTAAAGTATTACGGTCAAACAGAAAAAATAATTCTTGAATATATTGATAAGCTTTCTCTTACAGATGAGAGCCTTAGGGAATATGTTCCATCAGTATCTTCAAGAGCAACAAATGATTACTATAAAGAAAAAATCATGACAATGTTTATGATTAGAATGCTGAAGAGAACTCTTCTTCCGCTTCCAATCAAAACACTCGTTACAATATACGACGGTGCACCTTTCATCATTGAAGGCTTAAAGGATCTTTTCCACAAAAACTTCAGTGCTGAAATTGTACATGCATCTGCCATTGCGGCATCGATGCTCATTGGAGATTTTGCAACAGCAGGCTCGATTACTTTCCTTACAAACGTAGGTGAAGAGCTTGAAGAGTGGACATATAAAAAGTCTGTAGACGATCTTGCTCAATCTTTAGCTCTTAATGTTTCTAAGGTTTGGAAGCTTGAAGATGGGGTTGCAAAGCAGGTTGGTATTGGACAGATTCATGTAGGTGACATTGTACAGATTTCCATGGGTTCTGTAATACCTCTCGATGGAACCGTTGTTAAGGGCGAGGCTATGGTTAACCAAGCTACTCTTACAGGTGAATCCTTAGCTGTAAGAAAGGGCATAGATGGAAGCGTCTTTGCCGGAACAGTAGTAGAAGAAGGAGAACTGTGGATTGAAGTAAAGCAGACTTCGGGTCAGACAAGATACGATAGAATCGTAAAGATGATTGAAGAGTCTGAAAGCCTTAAATCAATTACTCAGAGCCAGGCTGAAAGAGTTGTAAGCAAGCTGATTCCATACACATTTGGTGCAGCTGTTGCAACATTCCTTATTACAAGAAACGTTACAAAGGCCGCTTCTGTTCTGATGGTAGACTTCTCTTGCGCAATTGAAGTTGCTATGCCAATTTCTGTTCTTTCTGCAATGAGAGAGGCAGGAAAGCATAGAATTACCGTTAAGGGTGGTAAGTTCTTAGAAGATATTGCCGCTGCAGATACTATCGTATTTGATAAGACGGGTACTCTTACAAAGGCTACACCAATGGTTCAGCAAGTAGTTGCAATGGACGGCTATGAAGAAGACGAGATGCTTAGAATTGCAGCTTGCCTTGAAGAGCACTTCCCACATTCACTTGCAAATGCAGTTGTGCGCGCTGCAAAAGAAAAGAACCTTGAGCACGAAGAAATGCACTCAAAGGCTGTATACATTGTAGCTCATGGTGTTGCAACAACAATTAACGGTGAAAGAGCAGTAATCGGCAGCTATCACTTTGTATTTGAAGATGAAGGCTGCGAAGTAATGCCTCAGGACAAAGAAAAGCTTGAAGCAATTCCTTCTCAGTATTCACATCTTTATATGGCTATAGGCGGAAAGCTTGTAGCAATCATCGGCATTGCCGACCCAATTAAGGAAGAAGCAAAGGAAGTAATTGCAGAGCTTAGTAAGCTTGGTTTTGACAACATTGTAATGATGACTGGTGACAGCGAAAGAACTGCAAAAGCTGTTGCAAAGGAACTTGGAATTAACCAGTACTATGCAGAAGTTCTTCCTGAAGATAAGGCTAAGTTTGTTGAAAAAGAAATGAAGGCTGGCCATAAGGTTGTAATGATAGGCGACGGAATCAATGATTCTCCAGCTCTTTCACTAGCAGACGTAGGTATTGCTATGAAGGAAGGTGCTGATATTGCACAGGAAATTGCAGATATTACACTTTCCGGTTCAGATCTTAAACAGCTTGCCGCATTAAGACAACTCGGCAACGGCATGATGGATAGCATGAAATCCACATCCGTAATTGGAATTACTTTTAATGCAGGAATACTAATTGCTGGTATACTAGGATTGGTAGTTCCAGGAACTGCAGCATTCCTTCACAATGCATCAACTATTGCACTGTGTTTAAGAAATATGAATGATATTCTTCCTCAGGAAATTGAAGAGGCAGAAGTTTTATCTAGCGAAGTAAAAGGAGTAGCATAAATGAAACAATGTATGGACGCTGAAAATCTTCATAGAAGAATTAAGAAGATTATTGGACAACTCAATGCAATAGATAGAATGATTGATGAAGATGTTCCATGTGAAGATATTCTCTCTCAGATTAATGCAAGCAAGTCTGCTCTTCATAAGTGCGGTCAGCTTGTTCTTGAAGGACACATTGCGCACTGCGTAAAGGATGGCCTTCAGCACGGAGATGTAGACGAAACAATCAGCAAGTTTACAAAGGCTGTTGAACGTTTTGCAAACATGGGTTAATAACAAAAAATAAGATAAGGTGGCAATTAAGCCACCTTATTTTTTTATGCGTTTTTTTATTTAAGTGAAGAAGTTTTATGCCTGAGCATTATTCCAGAAACTATTGCACCAAATATTTCTGACAGCGGGAATGCAAGTACAAGACCAACTTCTCCAAAGAAATTATCCAAGATTATCATGAGTGGGAAGTAAGAAATTACTTGGCGAACTAATGCTAATACAAGAGATTTTCTACCATCGCCCATAGCTTGGAAAGCATTTGTGGCAGTGAAGTTTAACATTCCGAATAAAGATGCGAAGCATCTAATTCTAAGGAAGAGAACACCAATAGCGATAGTTGTTGCTATGTCTGCAGAACTTGTTCTATTGCTAATAAATAAAGCTATAAGAGGTCTTGCTGCAACTTGGTAGAAACAAATACTAGCCACTGCAACCATAAGACCAATGAGTCTAGTTCTCTTAATGAACGCTTTCATTCTATCGTAGTTCTTGGCACTGTAGTTGAAAGCAACTAATGGAAGCATTGCCTGTGAGAGTCCTAAACTGATTGAGTTTGAAAGACGTTCAATCTTTGTTTCAATGCCGATAGCTGCAAGCTGAAGATCACCGTGAGCTGCCATGGATTTAATCATGTACATATTTGTTAAGTCCATAAGTAGTGTAGTTGCAGCAGAAGGGATTCCTACCTTAATAACTTCAACAACATCACCACGCTCTAATAAGCAATCCTTTGGATTTAAGGAAAGACTTGTTTCCTTCTTTGTCTTAGCAAAGATTACTATAAAGTAAACCATTGAAATGAAGTTTGAAAGTGTGGTTGCAGCAGCAGCGCCCATTACCTGATATCCATCAGGGAAGAGAACAAACATGAACAGTGGGTCGAGGACCATGTTTATAACACCGCCCATAGAAAGACCAAAGCTTGCCTGCTTAGCGTAGCCTGTATTTCTAAGTAAGTGTGCAAGAGTTTGTGAAAGAACGGTTGGTGTTGTGCCTATTACTACAACAACTAAAACATACTGTTTAGCATAACCAAGTGTTTCAGGTGATGCTCCAAGCCAGTTAAGTAAACCTTCCATGAAGATGAACACACAGGTTGAATAAATTGCAGCTGTTGCGAAAGCAGCATAGAAGCTGAAAGCGCTTACATGTTTTACTTTATCAAGTCTTCTAACACCTAAAAGTCTTGAAATATAGCTTCCGCCACCTATTCCAAAGAGTCCGCTGATTGGAATCATAAATAGGAACAGTGAGAAAACCAATGAAATGGAGGCAATCATATATGGGTTGCCTGTCTGACCTACAAAATAGGTATCAGCCATTGTGTATATAAGGTTTATGAGGTTTGCAATGATGGTTGGAATAGCCATCGTTTTTAAAGCTGCCCCTATAGGAGCCTCTGCAAACAATTTATCTCTTTCTTCTTTTGACTGTACTTTTGCCATTGTTCTAACTTCTTTTCTACGCTTTTTTATTTGCTTTAAATTTATTTAATTCAGTTTCTTATTATATGAACACTTCATTATACTACATTTGCTATCATTTTCCCATTGGCGTATAATTAAGCGTTAATATATTTAATTTTTTAAGGAAGTGAAATAAATGTACGATGTATTAATAGTAGGATGCGGAATTACAGGTGCAGCCTGCGCTTATGAACTATCAAAGTATAAACTGAATGTAGCTGTTATAGAAAAAGAAAATGACGTGGCTACAGGGGCTACAAAAGCAAACTCTGCTATTATCCATGGCGGCTACGACCCAAAAGAAGGAACCCTCATGGCAAAGCTTAATGTTAGAGGGGCTGAGCTTGCAAAGGAAATCTGTGAAAACTTAGATGTTCCTTATGAAAACTGCGGAGCAGTGGTTGTAGCATTCAATGACGAAGATCTAAAAACTGTTGAGATGCTTAAGAAAAGAGGCGATGCCAACGGCGTTAAGAATCTTGAAGTGGTTGATCAGGCTAAATTAAGGGAGCTTGAGCCTCTTATTGCTGAAGAAGCTTTAGGCGCGCTTTATGTTCCAACATCTTCTATTGTTTCTCCATGGGAATATTGTCTTGCCATGGCTGAAACTGCTGTGAAAAATGGTGCGGAACTCTTCTTAGATAATGAAGTTTTAGGTATAGAAAAAACAGCTGATGGCTTTGTTGTTAAGACAAACAAGGGCGAGTACCAAACAAAATATATTATCAATGCTGCAGGAAATTATGCAGACAAAGTTCATGACATGATTTCTGCGCACAGCTTTGAAATTCTTCCATCCAGAGGACAGTATTTCCTTATGGATAAAGAAGAACATGCAAGAGCAAAGCATACTATTTTTCAGTGCCCAAATAAAAACGGCAAAGGTATCACCCGGCAGGGCTTTTGGAAGATTATAAAAAA